>JANLWR010000133.1:0-7994 GCA_031364625.1 Deinococcales bacterium
CCCCGCCAGCGCATCACTTTTTGAACACCACTTATGGGCAACTCGAGAAACTGATTCGACTCGAGGGTGGTGAACCACACGTCAAAGTTCACCCAGAAGATGCCGTAACTTACGGCGTGACCGACGGTGCGATGGTGGCAATTTCGAGCCAGCAAGGGCGTGTGGTTCGACTTGCGAAAGTCACGAACGCAGCGTCCAAAGGTGTCGTTGTTGTTGAAGGGACGTGGTGGGGTGCTCGAGCAAGTGATCGTTTGGGGATCAATATCCTCACCAGCGAACGCCTGACGGATATGGGTGCGGGTAGCACCTTTCACAACACGCCGGTCAGGCTCGAGCTGGTTTAAAACTTACTTCTGGCAATCAAGCCGTACCCTTAAGCTTGGGTTTGGTACGCTAAACGCCACGCCTTTGGCTTTGGTGCTGTCACCAATGCCTTTGGCGTCGATCTCGAGCAAGAATTTTGTTGGGGGTTTAACGGTTTCCTCGGGTGTTCCAAACGGATAATAAAACTTGAGTTGTTGCGTGACAGAGCCACCTGCGGGCAAACTGGCGAAAGTCAGTTTTTGTACCTCCTGCGGGTCAACGTTTAAGGTGCTGGCATCCGCAAAGGCAAGTTGAATGCCTTGTCCTGTGCCGTCAAAACCCGCATCCACGGGCGTGATCGTGGCTTTAGAACCATTTTTGACCTCGAGTGTTAAACCCCAACCCGGACGGTCTGACTTGATTGGTTCGAGTTTACTGGTTTTGACGCGCCAGACACCATTAAATAAAGTTTCGCCAAGGCAACCCTCGAGTGAGGCGCGTTGATTTGCACCGCCATTAATACCTGGAAACTCGAGTTTGATGTCAGTTTTGCTGACTGTGGCTTTGACGCCCGCTTTTTGCAGCGCCTCGAGCGGAATGTAGGTTTTACCGTTTTGTACAATGGCAGGCGTACTCGAGGTTACGCCGTTGATGCTGAGTTTGAGCGTGACCGAAGCCGCCAATGCCGTGAGGCTCGAGAGAATCAAAATACCAATCACAACTTTTCGCATAAACGCTCCTTCGTTGCTCGAGATTTTAACGAATGCTAAACCGTTTGGCACGAATAAACATTGGAGAATCTTGACTGCCTGGTCTGCAAACCTGAGCCAACATCGCAATGCCATTGTCATCTAAAGATACCGTGGTTTCTGGCGGACGACAGACCGTAAAATCATCAAACTTTGTGATGGGTGTCCAATCGAATCCGAGGTTGGTGCTGGTCATTGCACCGATTGTTGTACCAATGCCGTTGACAACCGCTTCGCCGTTAAAATTCAGTTGCAATTCTTTGACAAAATACCCATCCAGAACCTTGGCGGTCTTCCAAGTGTTTGTGCTGGCATCAAAACGCCTAGACTCGAGCTTGCCGAGTTTGTTGTACACAGCCATTGTGCTGCCGTCTCCTTGACTCACCAGAAGTGGGAAGCCCGCTTCGCTGGCGACGGTTGAATCAGGAAAGTTCTGCCACGATTTGCTGACCAAATCATAGGCTCGGCTCGAGATTGTTCCCAACGTGCCGATTGACCCAGCCGCGTCCCATAAAAGCGCCATCGTTTTGCCATTAGCGCTCGAGGAGATCACATAACACGGTTTTTCGCTGAGGCAAGAGTACCTCGAGCTTGACTCGAGAATTGACACGGGTTGTTCCCAAATTTGGGTTGTAAAATCATAACGCCTGACAAAAACACTGTTCGAGTTGCCAGAACTGGATATGGAGCCATAAATGGCGCTGAGGTTTCCCGCGTTGTCCAAAGCGATTTTCGCAGGACCCGCATTGTTATCCCCCAATTGCTGGCTTGTCCAGGTGTTGCCTTTTAAGCTTGTCACAAAGGTCTTACTGTAACTTGGCGCAGTCACTCGAGACTCGAGCCAGGTGAAGGCAGCATTGCCAAAATTGTTCATGACCAACTCTGGATCGGTCACGCCTTCCGAGTCTGCCCCAAACGTCAGAACATCGCTGGGCGCATTCCACAATTCGCCAAAGGATGTGCTGGTACGCCATTTCAGACTCCCACCAGCGGCAGGAATCTCGAGCCAGACTGCCCTTGCCATGCCATTGCCGAATATTTTGATGCTGGGTTGCGCCAAGAGTTTACCCGTGGTTTCAAAAATGGTCGCGGCACTCCAGGCATCGTTATCGGCACTGTAGACGCTGGCTCGGAGCTTATCGGGGTAATCTTCCCAGATTGCGGCGGCATCACCTCGAGCATTGCTGGAAAGACGCAGTTTTTGGAGTGTCCGAAAAACATCTCCAGTGTTCACGGTACGCCACGCGTTCGAGATGATGACAGGGGGCAAGATCGTGATTTTGCTGATGATTGAATTCTCGAGTTTCCCATCGTTCACGGTCAGTTTGACGTTGTAAACGCCGACGCTGGCAAACGCATGTTTGACGCTCAAGCTCGAGCCTGAACTGCCGTCGCCAAAATCCCAAGCGTAAGAAAGTGCATCACCGTCGGGGTCGCTCGAGGTGTTGGCATTGAACGTCAATTCGATTCCAACGTCTGCCACGCTGTTGGAAACACCAAATTGGGCGATTGGGGCGCGATTGGTGGCGGGTGGATTGTTGTTGCACGCCAATAAACTACAACTGAGCAAAACTAAAATTGTAATTTTCACTTTCTCCTCCTGCTATTGTCCTGACAAAATCAGCACAAACACCGCGTCTCAAGCTCGAGCGACGGCATTATTGACGAATGTTGACGCGTTTGGCACGGATAGACATTGGATATGCCCCATCTTTTGAAAGACAGATTTGCACGATCATCACCACACCCTGATCGTCCAAGACTTGTCTGGTGTCTCGAGGATTGCAGACGTCGTAATCTTGGGTGTATGACGGGTTTTGCCATGCCGCACCAAAATTGATGCTGTAGGCGCTTGCCAGACCGCCAACGTCTGTAACCCCAGAAAGCAGGGCTTCACCTCCTGAGTTCACTTGCAGTTGCGCTCGAGCAAAACCCTCGAGGAAGATGTTGGCAGTAAAGTTGTTCAAGATTTGAGGTGCTTCCCAAATCAAGCTGCCAGCGTTCAAACGTCGGCTTTGCGTTGTGGCTTTCGCGTTGACGGGCTTGTAATACGCGATCATGACATTGCCACCGCCATCGCTTTGCAAGAATGCCAGCCCTGCCTCGGTTGCCACAACACCGTCAATCAGCGTGTTCCAAGTGTTGTTGCTTGGGTCAAATACTTGAGTGTTGATTGTGCCAATGCCATTTGATGCACCGTCCGAAAAAACGGCAATGACTTTGCCATTCGCGCCCCTCGAGATGGCATAACAAGGTTGATTGACCGTGTAACACGTGTAAAGTGTTGTTTTGGTGTCCAACACCTCTTGAACAGTTCCCCAAATGCTCGAGTTAAAGTCATAACGTGAGGCAAAAACTGCATTTCTGAGCGTCACTTGTTTAAGGCTCACTTGAGCGCCGTACAAGGCGGTCAAATGCCCCGATTCGTCAAGCGCAAGTTTAATAACACCCGTTTGGCTGCCGCCCAGTCGCTGTGTTGACCACACTTGCGTGGTTGGGTTAAAAACTGTCACAAAGCCTTGGACTTGTGACCCAGTAATGTTTGCCAACCACGAAAAAGCGATTTGTCCCGCATTGTTTGCCAGTATCTCAGGTTCGGAAGCCCCTGCCCCAGTCAGAGTCGGGTCAACGACAGCCGCATCTTTTTGAACACTCCAAACACCGCTCGAGAATCGGCTGTAACGCCATTTGTTGTCTGTTGCCGTAATTTGCTCATGCCAGAGTGCCAAAACACTGCTATCTGCCAGCACTTTCACCCGAATGCTGGTTGGTATTTTGCCACTCATGTCAAATTGCGTGATCGCACCCCACGAATTGCTGGCTGCGGAATAAACGATCACTGAAATATTGCCATAAATCTCCTGCCAAATCGCGGCGGCATCGCCTTTGGAGTTGCTCGAGATGTTCAAACTTGCCAAGGATTCTTTTGACAAACCTGTAAACAGCGTTCGCCAATCGCTGGTGTTCACGACAATCGTGATCGTGACTTTTTGGGTTCTGGAATTCTCGAGCTTACCGTCACTGACCGTCAATTTGACATTGAAATCGCCCGCGACAGCAAACGAATGTGTGGCACTGACACCACTCGCGTTTTGACCATCCCCAAAATCCCAAGCATAAGAAAGCGTGTCACCATCGGGGTCGCTCGAGGAACTGGCATTGAAAGTCAAAGGGACATTGACGTTCGCAATACCGCTCGAGAGGCTAAATTGCGCGATGGGTGCGCGATTCACTGGTGTTGGGTCTGGATTTGGACAGGCAACAAGAAGCACAAGTAAAAAAGCTGGCAGGAGTTGTTTCATGGCGTTCCTTTCAAAACAGTTGAGCTTTTTAATTCCGCACCGCAACTCGAGCAAAACCTGGCGTAAGGACTGGTGATGCTCGAGTTGCAGGACGGGCATTTCTCGAGTAATTTTGCGCCGTCGTTGCTGCAAAACCGCTCTAAACTACCTATTGGCACGGCTCGAGCGCATTTTGGACAGATTCGGTACGCCACAATTTCTTTGACCATAACGTTCCCCTCGAGTTTCAATATGGGGTTGTTGGTTGATACTAGGGTTTTAACGCGGTACATAAAGAGCGACTTTACAAGAGCCTGACCAAACAGTCTTAAATTTTTGACGACTTGTAATAAAATTATTTAAATCAAGAAATGGCGTAACAATTAAATTTAATTGACATGGGAACGTGCCAGCCGTGCCAAACAATGTGTAACCAAGTCCAAAAGCATCGTTGCTGTTGTAAGTTAATTTAGAATCGGCAACAGAACCATTGACTTTGAGTTCCCAGTAATACGCTAAATTTTCGTTATCCGGATTTTCGACTTGAACCGTGGTGTTGTAACGAGCAGTGTTGGGGTTTCCCGCGCAATTCGTACCAAATGATGCTGTGTCCAGTTTTAAGGTTGCACCATCAAATAAAACCATTCCAAGACTGCAAATCCCGTTTATAAGACGTTCGACTGGTGTAATCCCAGCACCACTGATGATAGGATACGGATTGACTGGAAGATTGGAAACCAAAAATGCACCACCAGATTTTTTTCTTAAACCATCCGAATCGGTAATATACACGTAAACATCACGAAAACCACTTTGCCCAAACCGAATTTGTTTTGTGCAACCCGTGTTTGGATCACCTTCAATGACATCAGGCGCAGATACTTCCCATTGCACTTGGGTGCATAAAGCACTTGGATTTGTTTCGTTTGGGTCAATGATCGATAAATTAAAACCCGATGCGCCCGTGCTGCTCGAGTAAACATAAGTTGGGCTAGCGGTAGCTTGTAAATTACCTCTTGGTTCGGTGTTGATTACTGTAAAATCAATGTTTTCAGTGGCGACTTGTGTTCCAAACCGTGCTGTAACTTGCAACATTTGACTACCAACGCTCAAGAAAACCTGTGGTAACTCGAGCTGCAAAAGTGATTGCGTTCCTGCCAAACCATTGTAAATGGTGTTGCCGTTTAATTGTATGGTTACGTTAACGTTTTTCACTTCAATTTGTGGGTGCGAAATACGAAATAACGTGCCCAAGTTGCTCGAGACTCGTAGGTTGACTTGACGCGGTGCGGTACTGGGAATGATTTGAGGTGCGACCAAAGCAGTTTGTTCAGTTGTCCAAGCAGTGCTGCGTTTGGCATCAAAATTGAGGTCACTCAGGCTGTAAAACACATCCTGGACGTACTGTGCATCAATATAGGCGTAACCACCATCACCAAATGTGCAACCCCAAGAGTTCTTGATGATAAAATAGCCACCGCCAGGTGCATTTGGGTCAG
The DNA here is from genome assembly GCA_031364625.1 of Deinococcales bacterium. Classification (GTDB taxonomy): domain Bacteria; phylum Deinococcota; class Deinococci; order Deinococcales; family JAAFIG01; genus JANXTZ01. Next base: position 5,833 of record JANLWR010000133.1, read on the forward strand.
TTGGGGCAGCCAATTGATCGCTACCGATAAAACCAACCACTTGTACCACATGATTTCCGGGTGAGTTTGGGGTTTTGGCGCGGTCTGTCAGAAAACCTGTTTCGTTAATGTTTTGAAAACCCCTGTAAACTGGAAAAGATGCCATTAAAGTATGTCCTTGCGATAACCAATAACGGTATGTAGAGAGTAAAAATGGTTGTCCTGTTGACCACAGGGTTCTACTTGCCGAAGGCAGCACACCCGCGCCTGAATAATTTTCAACTGTTGTTGCACAGAAAATAAAAATACTCCCTCCGACTGGCATTGAAGTACACACAGCCTGTCCTTGGTGTGCTGAAGGAGAGCATGTTCCGTTATATTTTAATTCTGGATGATCTTTGATTTTCCAATCGCAAGAATCGACGTAACTGCTCAAATAATCATTCTCAACGTCTTTACGACCAAACGCGGGGTTATACGTCCAAAAAGACTCTGTCGGTAATGTTTGCAAGTTTAGATTGGCTTGATCCAAAGCCTTTTCTGCTGAAAATCCATCTGTAAAATCGCTAGGCGACCACTGGGCTTTAACTTTGTACGCCAAAAATTGCTCTGACAAATTGGTAATATTATTGTTCTGTACGCGCTCACGGCTCTCGAGCGCACCAATGGCAGTAAATGCCCAACACAAACCACGGCTGGCTTGATTTTTGATGGGCGAAATAAAGTATTTTAAAGGAAAACGAAAACGCGCAAATAAGCCTGTTGGTACATGGCAATCAGAGCGGTTAAGATCATTATCTTTACCATTCCCAGCCGCAATAGAAAGAGGTTGCACAGTTATTGGGGTTGTTGAGGTTGGTGCTGCTTTCTCGAGTTGCGTCCCGTCTAAATTTGCTTCTGAGCCAAGCAAGGTATTCAAATCATTTATTGCGGTCTGTAGTATCTCGAGCGTCTGCCCTTGCAAACTTGCAGGGTTTGGCACTTGGATCTGAATCACACTCGGCGATACGTCGTACAGGCTCGAGTACACATTAAAAGCATTGCTTGTTGTTTGAGATGTGTTGATACTATCAACCACACCTCGAGCAGCAGCACGTTGATCGAGCAGAGTCACTTTCTCACCGTTTGGCAATGTGGTTTCAGGGTTTTTTATTGGGTTTACAGGTGCATTGAACAAAGTTTTTAGGCTTTCTGACGGATTCTGAACGCCTCTCAGTGTCGTTAAATCGGTTTGGTACTGGGTTTCTTGCATGGTGCTTTGCGCGGTAATATTTGTATCATTAAGCAGTAATAACTCGCCCGATTCAACTTTTTGTTTAAATTCTTGGGGTGTGATGGTTTGCGCCTCTGGCGGAACGGGTTTCGTCCAAGTTTTATCAGGCGTAAAGAATTGCTCGAGATTCTGCGCTGGAACAGTCACGGCAACAGTTTTTTTGTCTGTGCCGCTCGAGTTTTGCGCGGTGAGTTCAAATGTTGTGTTGACTGTCACATTCACAGTTTTGCTCGAACCAGTGACTACGCCCACGTTCGGTGAAATACTCAGGCTGGTTGCGTCCGTCGCATTCCACTCGAGCGTCACAGTTCCCGCTTTGGTGAGCGCGTTTGGGGTTGCGGTAAACGTATTGATCTTTGGGGCGCTCAGTGTTGGTGGTTTGGTCGGTTCTGGACACGCCACAAGTGCCACCATCAAAGCAAACATCAGTCCTGCAAATCGAAACAATCCCATGAAAAACCTCCTCTGGTTGCTCGAGGTTTTCAAGCTCGAGTCTTAAAGGGAGTTTGCAATGTTGTTGGTGAGGTGATGGTTTCTGGAAAAGCGGTTTTTGCCGATTTGATGATTGCTCGAATATTCATCTTGAAACATCATGATTTGTCATGATACAATAACACTTGGGGAACGCTCATGTCTCAAGTCAAAGAAAAATTCGCAACCCAAGTGAATTCCGAAACCATCGCTGCCATTCGCGCCATTGCGCAAAGCGAAGGGCGGCAACTTCAAGCCCTGATTGACGAAGCATTTACAGACTTGATCGAGAAACGCAAAAACACCAAACCTCGGGCGCACGTGATGGCTGCCTACCTGACCAGTCACGAAAAATACAGCGAACTTTATAAGAAACTTGCACAGTGAATGATTACCTCACACTGCAAGAAGTCCTGGCAATTCATGTGGATCAAATCCA
>JANLWR010000142.1:0-2937 GCA_031364625.1 Deinococcales bacterium
CCTCGAGCAGATTTTAGCACAATCGAAGTAAACGAAAGGTAACGAATTATTTGAAAGACAGCGATCCTCGAGCATCCCGCGCTACCGCAAACCTCGAAAGTTCAAGCACAACACATTCGCACGGTAAACAAATCTCGAGCCACGGGATTTATTGGGATGGTGAGCGAAACGGATTTGGAATTGGTGAATCAGGCGATAAAGTTGTATTTGGGGCTTTCGTAAACGCACAAAAGACACATGGTTATTTGGGGATATGGTTACTCGAGGGTGAAGGTATTATTTTTTGTGACTTTCCGACATTCGACAATGAAGTTGTTTAATTCACTTTTGCGACATCTTCAATATCATCCAAGTCAGCTTCATCCTCGTTGTATTCGGTTGGAAGGTTGCCCTCCTCGATGTCAAGGTTGAAGTTATAGTCAAAAAGAGGCAGTTGAGCATTGTGAGTATTATTTTCGTTGTAAGAATCAACATCATCTTTGTGTCTCAGAACGTCTGCCAAGATACCTTGCCTGCGTTGTGAAAATGCAGTACGAATTCGTTCAGGACGTGCCGTGCGAATGTCTTCCCACTCCCAAAGTGGTTTATCTTCACCCTCAATTTTTATTGAGTGCATTGTGCGGACATGTCGTCCCTGTGGGTCAACATGGCGTTCACTTCGTAATGCCTTTGCTAATTCGTCTTTGCAAATTTGCTCTTGGGTTTTTTGGGGACGTTGCCAGCGCCCAGTTCCAACTGCCCATTTTGCCACAGCGTCCAAATTCACTGTTGACCCATTCTCGATCATCCATTCGTGGACAATCGCTTGGTTCTGTTCTACGATCTTCCTACCCTTAGCCATAATGACCTCCACCCTCAAACTTCCGTTGAAACAACCTTGCCCCAACCATCAGTTATTGCTACTTCAATAGCTGTATCGCGTACTTTTACTAAGAGACTTCTGAGCGAGTTATAGCCTATCTCCTTTCGCCTTTGTAACTGACCAACAATGATACCAGGATGGATTTTTAACCTATGAGCAAATTGGATAACCTTTTGCTCAGAGTAAAGTGGAGAAATTCTACGGATAAAAGACTCGATTTCAGATTGATCAATTAATGAAGAAGCAGCATCTAAATTTGCACGTATTTCAACAATGTCAATTTCATCACTGTTATCACTTGATTTAGATTCTTCCATACCTTCATCAATTGAAAACAAGTCTTTATGTTTTATATGTGCAATTTCGTGCATTAAAGTAAACCAAAAGGAATCAATCCTATCGTATCGAACTGACATAGCAATCACAGGTGATTTTTCATTGAGCCAAAAAGCCGCTCCGTCAATTTTCGTATGTGGGAGTTGTTCAACGATTACGAAACGGATACCAAATTTTGCTAGAATTTGTGGTACTCGATAAGTTTCTTTTGCGAATGCAGCCACTCGACGTAATTCTTTCACAGCTTCTGGGAGTCGTGTCTCGTCAAAATGTTCAACCATTAAAGCTCTAGCTAACTGTCGTGCTCGGAAAAGCCAGGCTCGAACTGACTTATCATCGTCTGTAGAACTTTGAGTTTTTCTATATGCTGCTTGAAATGTAGGGAATAATTGAAGATTCTCCGTTTCAAAAAACCTTTTTAACTCAATTGCAAGTACATCAAAGTTATCCGCAGAGTTGATCCAGCCGCGCTTCTGCATGTCTCTAATAGGTGCTAGTTGGAGAATAGATGCCCGATACTGGACTTCGTTCAAATCCTTATTTTGAATGAGAGATAGCCGATAGTCGTTATCAAGACGAAGCCACTCCGATGCTTCCCCCCCAAAAGCATTTGCTAATGCAACCGCAGTTTCTGGTGTGATATTTGTTCGTCCCGAAATAACACTATTTACACTTTGTCGAGACAGTCCAGTAATAATTGCGAGATCGTTCTGCGTAAGATCGCGCTCAGAAAGGAGCGTTTTGATACGCTCTCCGGGGGGTTGTACGGGTTCGTGTATAATCATAACTCAGGTATCATACTCGTTTGCAATGGAAATGTAAAGATGACAAGTACATCTTTACATTTCCATTTCGGAATGAGGTGTTCAATCTCTTCCTCGAGTCTCAATCAAATCCTCGAGCGTCACCCAGCCAAAAACTGGGTGAATTCTGATTTAAGTTTTAAATCTCGAGTTTTAATTAAGTTTTTGATAATAGTTGCAAAAACACGTATTAAAGTTCTATTATGGCTTTAAGAGGTGTAAATGCAACAATTAACCCAAAACCATTTCACACCCAACGAATGGTTGGCGCAAATCGGCAATCAAATCAGAACCTTGCGCCTCCAAAAAAACCTTGACCAGAACACCCTGGCAGCACAAGCTGGCATCAGCGTTTCGGCATTGCGAAACCTCGAGGCTGGTTACGGGGCAACCCTGACCACACTGGTTAAAGCGTTGCGGATTCTCGAGCGTACTGGCTGGTTAACCACGCTTGCACCCAACATTACGGTACGTCCTCTCGAGATGCTCAACCGCAAGCAACCGCGTCAACGGGCATATAAACCCAGAAGCGGGCAATCATGACCACCAAACCAAAAGCACGGCGGCAAACGTTCAAAGCGGTGGATACCATCGAAGTGCGAATTTGGAACAAACGGGTTGGAGCGGTAACGCTCGAGCCTACACTTGGTTTTTACGTTTTTCAGTACGATCCAAAATTTGTGCGGGGTGGGGTGCAACTCGCGCCTTTGACCATGCCTTTGGCACAGGCAGAAAATCCTTTTGTCTTCACCGATTTACCAGTCGAAACCTACAAACGCCTTCCTGCTTTACTGGCAGATGCTTTACCTGATAAATTCGGCAATGCTTTAATCACCCGTTGGATGACTTTGCACGGCGTTAATCCTGGGCAAATTACCGAATTGGACAGGCTGGCGTACATGGGCAAACGCGGTTTTGGGGCGCTCGAATTCAAAC
>JANLWR010000146.1:0-2458 GCA_031364625.1 Deinococcales bacterium
GCGGGTCCAGCGTAACCACCGTGACCACCTTTACCACCAATGTTCGGGCTTAACTCGAAGGTGTCCAAATTGACACCGACAATGCTGTTGATGGTGTTAATCAAACTTAAAGCATTCGCGCCACCCGCCACCGCCGCTCGAGCGGGGAAAGTAATATCTGTAACGTTCGGTGTGAGTTTGACGATCACGGGCAGGCTCGAGAATTCCGTGACCCAACTGGTGATTTGCTGGCAGTATTCGGGCACTTGCCCAACCGCCGCGCCCATGCCGCGCTCACTCATGCCGTGCGGACAACCGTAATTGAGTTCGATGCCGTCCGCCCCAGTGTCCTCGATTTGCTGAATGATGTCCTTCCAAGCTTCGCGGGTGCTTTCGACCATTGCCGACACAATCACGGCACGGTCAGACCAGAGTTTTTTGATTTTACCAATCTCGCGCAAATTGATCTCGAGTGGACGATCTGAAATCAGTTCGACGTTGTTTAACCCAATGATCTGACCGTTGTATTTCACCGTACCGTAACGGTTCGAGACGTTTAAAACTGGAGCGCCAATCGTCTTCCAGACCGCACCGCCCCAACCCGCCTCAAACGCCTTATGGATTTGATGCCCAGAATTGGTGGGCGGCGCACTGGCAAGCCAGAACGGATTCGGGGATTTGATGCCACAAAAATCAATCGATAAATCAGCCATACATCACCTAAGGCATTTCTCCCTCTCCGCTGGTGGGAGAGGGTTGGAGAGAGGGGGCGTAATAGCACATAAATCTCGAGTGGTATGTGCTAAAAAACAATTGTGGACATTCTGCTTTCTCGAGCCAAACAAATGCGATCCAAGATGACGGATGCCGAAAAAGTCTTGTGGAAACACTTGCGCAGAAACAATTTTGGCGTAAAAATTAAAAGACAACAGCCACTTGGTCATTACATTGTCGATTTTGTTTGCTTCGAGCATAAAATAATTATTGAAGCTGACGGAAACCATCACGCGGGCAGCGAATACGACAAAATTCGGGACGCCTGGCTTAAGTCTCAGGGCTTTCGGGTGTTGAGGTTTTGGAATTATGAAATCCTCGAGAATCTCGAGGGGGTGCTCGAGAGGATTCGATTGGCGATGTTGAAATGAAATCATTGGCGTTCCCCCTCTCCCCAGCCCTCTCCCACCGGCGGAGAGGGAGCTTAATGCAAAAGCATGGTGTTGATATTTTTGGCGGCAATTTTTCCGTCTTGGACTGCCATAACGGTACTGGCGTCACCTTTTAACCGCACGCAATCGCCTCCTGCAAAAACTCGAGAGTTGCTGGTTTGGTTTTGATTGTTGACGACAATGTAGCCCTTCTCGAGGGATAAGCCGAGTTGTTGCGCGAGGTTGGTTTGTTTTTCTTGTCCAATGGCTTTAATCACCATGTCGCACTCGAGGATAAAGTTACTGTTTGGCACGGGTTCGGGGCGTGGTCTGCCACTGGCGTCTGGAGCACCGAGTTGCATGGTTTGACACTCGAGTCCTTCAACGAAACTCGAGCCTTTGATGCTGACGGGTGCGGTCAGAAAGCGGTATTCGATGCCCTCGAGTTTGGCGAAGTCGTATTCAAAATTGTAGGCGGTCATCTCGGTTTTGGTACGGCGGTAAATCATGGTGACGCAAGCACCGAGGCGTTTGGCGATGGTCGCGGCGTCTATGGCAGTGTTTCCTGCGCCAATCACAGCAACTTTTTTGCCAACTTTGATGCTCGAGAGTTCATCGGTTTTGGTGCGTTCAATAAATTCGATACCGTCAACCACGCCGTCCAAGTCTTCGCCTGGAATCTCGAGGTTTGGAACTTGACCTAAACCTGTTGCGAGGAACACTGCGTCGTAGCTCGAGTTGAGTTCTTCAAGGCTGATGTCTGTACCGACGGTGACGTTGTTTTTAATGGTGACACCGAGGCGTTTGACCATTTCAACTTCTGCCAGACTGACTTCGACAGGTTCGCGGAAGACCACGATTCCGTATGTGCTCAAGCCTCCTGCAAGAGGTTTTTTCTCGAGAATGGTGACGGCATGTCCGAGCTTGGCGAGTTCGGCGGCGCAACTTAAACCTGCGGGTCCAGCACCAATGACAGCAACTTTTTTTTCGCTTGGTTTTCCCGCCTTGAACACGTCTATTTTCTTGTCCATCACGTAATCGGTGGCGTAACGTTGCAATCGTCCAATGGTAATGGGCTTAAAGTCGCTGCCGAGCACGCACGCGCCCTCGCAGAGTTCTTCGACGGGGCAAACCCGAGCGCAGGTGCTGCCCAGAAAATTACTCTCGAGGATGGTTTTTGCCGCGCCCAAAGTATTTTCGGTGCTGATTTTTTTGATAAATCTTGGAATGTCGATGTGCGTTGGGCAGGCGTGGGTGCACGGCGCATCGTAGCAAAACAGGCAGCGCGTGGCTTCGATCACGGCTTCGCGGCTGGTTAGGGCGGGCAAGATTTC
>JANLWR010000155.1:0-5529 GCA_031364625.1 Deinococcales bacterium
ATTCTCGGGCGGCTTGATCACCGATAACTTGTACGAAACGCTTGTCAAGTTTGAAGGCGAGGATTTGTCCACCCTGAAGCCCAGCATTGCGACCAAATGGGCAACCAAAGACGCGGGCGATTCTTGGAAGGTCACTTTTAATTTGCGCAACCAGAAATTTGCCTCTGGCAACCCTGTAACCGCCGATGATGTGGTCTACACTTTTGATCGTGCCATTGCGCTCAAGGGTAATGGTTCGTTCTTGTTTGATGAAGTTGCCAACATGAAAGTTGGCAGCACCAAAGCCATTGCCAAAAACACCGTCGAAGTGAGCCTGCCAAAAACCGCCAGTCCAGCCGCGTTTTTAAACCTTTTAACCTTTAACATTGGCGGCATTGTGGACAGCGTGGTTGTGAAATCGCACGTGGTTAACAACGATTACGGTTCGGCATGGCTTAAAAACAATTCGGCGGGTTCTGGAGCTTACGTCTTAAACCGTTGGGATCAAAACCAACAAGTGATCCTTGACGCCAACAAAAACTCGAGGTTGCTGCCCCGTTTAAGCCGCATTATCTTGCGCGAAATGAAAGAAGCCAACACCCAAAAAATCGCGCTCGAGAGTGGCGAGGTTGACATTGCCGAAAACCTGACGCCAGACATGGTGAAAGCCAAAGCGACAGATTCAAAATTTGTGGTCTACAAAGCCGATTCATTGCGTTTGCAATACCTGGGCATGAACTCTGGCGCGGGCAGTCTCTTTGAGGACGCTCGAGTTCGCCAAGCCGTGCGTTGGGCGATAGATCAGGACAGCATTGTTAATTCGTTGGCTGGCGGCAATGCCCGTAAAGTCCAAACGATTATTCCTGCGGGTTTGTTTGGATTTAATCCTGCCACACCTTACAGTGTGAACGTTGAGAAAGCCAAAGCACTGTTGGCAGCAGCAGGCAAACCAAATGGTTTCGAGTTTGAAATGCTTGTGTCACAAGGGTCATGTGCGGCTGGTATCCCTTGCTCGGATTTGGCTGCCAAAATCCAATCTGATCTTGCCAAAATTGGTTTGAAAGCCAACATCAAACAAATTGTGCAATCCGAGTTGCTACCCATTTACCGCGCTCAAAAAGCCCAAATGGTCCTTGTTGGTTGGAGTCCGGACTTTCCGGATCCGGACGGCAACGCCACCCCAATGAGCGATTACGGTGCGAAGAGTCTGGCATGGCGCAACGTTTGGAACAACCCAGCCGCCAGCAAGCTCGCCCAACAGGCGGCACTCGAGACGAATTCGACCAAACGTGCTGCCCTTTACAAGCAGTTGACCGAGCTTCAACTCGAGGAAGGTCCATTCGCTATTTTGTACCAACCCAAAGTGCCGATTACGCTGTCCACCAGCGTTCAAGGTTACAAACGCAACGCGCAGGGGCAAGTGCGCTTTGAAAAGATTTCCAAGAAGTAATACCGCTTCAAACTTCAACGGGGAGCGCAATCTGCGCTCCCCAAATCGTAAAAATGATCATCAAGAAACTCGAGAATCATAAATGCTCAATTACACCATTAGACGATTATTTTTTGTTCTGTTTGTGGTTTGGGGCGTGTCCGTAGCGACTTTTTTCCTGTCGCAAGTCGTCCCTGGCGACCCAGCTTTGGTGGCGCTCGGCGATAAAGCCACCGACGAAATGATTGCCAATTTTAGGGTCAAAAATGGTTTGGACAAACCTGTGGTGGTGCAATATTTCAGTTACGTCGGGCGTTTATTGCAAGGCGATTTGGGTACAAGTTTGCGCACGGGACGACCCATCATTGACGACCTGCGCGATTTCTTTCCTGGCACGCTCGAGCTTTCGATCACGGCGCTCTTGATTGCGGCGTTCATCGGCATTCCGGCGGGCATTCTGGCGGCATTAAATCAAAACAAGCCACCAGACTTTATCATTCGGTTTCTGGCACTCCTGGGCGGTGCAACCCCGATTTACTGGCTTGCAATCTTGCTGCTCGAGTTTCTACACAACAAACTTCGGATTCTGCCAGGACCCGGGCGTTTGGACGCCTACCTGATCGCGCCAACTCGAGTGACGGGTTTTGTTGGCATTGATTCGTTGCTGGCACGCGACTGGCAGGTGTTCGGGGACAGCCTGGCACATTTAATCCTGCCTGCGTTCGTGCTCGGCGCGTTCAGTTCGGCGCTGTTGGCTCGCATGACCCGAGCCTCGATGCTCGAGACGCTCAGCCAAGATTTTATTCGTACCGCCCGTTCCAAGGGCGTTTCGCAAGCTCAAGTGGTCATCAAGCACGCGCTACGAAACGCTTTTTTGCCTGTGCTGACGGTGTTGGGTGGCGTGCTGGGCGGTTTGCTTTCGGGTGCGGTTTTGACCGAAACCATTTTCAGTTGGCCCGGCGTTGGGCGCTACACCACCGATGCCGCCATCAGCTTGGACTTTCCGGCGGTCATGGGTGTGACGCTTCTGGCTGGAATGGCGTATTCGATCATTAACCTTGTGACCGATTTGTTGTATGCGTTGTTTGACCCAAGGATTACCTATGCTTGATGCCACTCAACCCGCCAAAAAACAGGTTTCCAAAGCCTCGAGACGCTTCTGGCGCAATCCTGCCGCCATCGTGGGTCTGGTGCTGATTACAGTGCTGGTGTTGATTGCTGTGCTCGCGTCGGTCATTTCGCCCGATCCAATCGCACAAGATTTAACCAACCGCCTCCTTCCACCCTCGAGCGAACACTGGCTTGGCACGGATCAACTGGGGCGCAGCGTCTGGGGTCGGGTCGCGCACGGTGCGGCGCTTTCGTTGCAAGTCGGTGTGGTCGTGACCCTGATTTCGGTCAGCGTTGGCGTGCTGGTCGGTTTGTTGGCGGGAACGTTCGGCGGCATTTGGGACAACGTTTTAATGCGCGTGACCGATATTTTCTTTGCCTTCCCCAGCTTAATTCTGGCAATGGCAATCGCCGCCGCGCTCGGACCGAGTTTGACCAACACCATTATTGCCGTGGCAATCGTGAATTGGCCCAGTTACGCCCGTTTGGTTCGCGCCCAAGCCCTGGCACTGCGCGAACGCGAATTTGTCGAGGCGGCTCGAGCGATAGGCAGTTCTCGAGTTCAGATTGCGCTTCGTCACGTGCTGCCGAACACCTTAACGCCAGTTTTGATTCAAGCCAGTTTTGACATTGGGCAAGCGATTTTGACCGCCGCCGGTTTGTCGTTCATTGGGTTTGGCGCTCAACCGCCCACGCCCGAATGGGGCGCGATGGTTTCTGAAACCCGTAATTTTATTTCCGAAGCACCGTGGGCAAGCTCTGCACCTGCGATTGCGATTTTGCTGGCGGTGTTGGCGTTTAACTTGGTTGGTGATGGTTTGCGTGACGCCCTCGACCCGCGCAACACACATTAAGAATTCCAAATCTCGAGCGTTGAGATAGCCTACGGTTTTGCTCAAAATATTCATTCCAAGAACTCGAGTTTTCGCTTTTCTCGAGTTAATACTTTCATGTTTGCAGGCGTATCTCAAACCTCGAGAAATCTCTTTTGTGCGTGCCCGAGCGGTCAATAAACCAAGTTGAAAATGAAAATTATGCTAGCGTAATTTCAATCGAAGGCGGTTTCGCAAGCAAATCGGGAGAATCGCTTGCAGTGGGTCAATTGCTTTCGGTACGAATCGAGCGCCCGTGAACGCAGAACCTATTCAAGAATTAAAAGACATTTCCAAAAATTTACCCAGCGCCGTCAGCACCAGGTTAAATGCCGTCACCAGACAACTCGAGGGTGAACGCAGTGCGTTCAATGCGCTCTCGAGTATCGGCAACAAGCTTTCTGGCGTGCGCGATGTCTTTGATGCCACAGCGCTGCTCGAGGCGGTCTTAAAAGAGGCTGTGGTGCTCATGCAAGGTGATCGTGCCGCGCTGGCACTGGTCGAAAAAACGGGTTTGCGCGTGGTTGCCAGCCGCTCGAGAGAAAATGATGCTGATGTCACGGTTTCCCATACCTTCCTCGAACGTGTCATCAAAACGGGTCAAGCGCTGGTGTCAACCAACGTTCAAGAAGACCCCAACATGGATTCCAGCGCCAGCATTCTGGCACTCGATATTCGCAGCGTTTTGGCTGTGCCGCTGCGCTCGAGAGACGAAGTGATTGGCGTCTTGTACGTGGACACGCTGTTCAACCAACGCATGTTTTCTAATACCGATGCCGCAGTCTTGGCGACGTTCGCTGCCCAAGCCAGCGTTGCCGTCATTTTGGCTCGCAGCGTGCAACAAGACCACGAACGCAACGTGGCGTTCATCAAAACCATGCTGACCACCCTGGACGCTCGAGACCCCTACACCGCAGGGCATTCCAACCGCGTCGGCGATTACACGCTCAAACTTTCCAAAGTTTTGGGATGGAAAGCCGCCGATCAAGAACGGGCGTTGTTCACAGGTTGGGTGCATGACATTGGCAAAATCGGCATCCGAGACGAGTTCTTATTTAAAAAAGAACCCTTGACCGTCGGCGAACGCGAGATCATCGAAGAACATTCGGTCATCGGCGAACGCATTCTGACCACCATGATGCCCGAAAACCAAGTGATTTTAAGCGCCGTCAGACACCACCATGAACGCTGGGACGGACGTGGTTATCCAGACAAACTCGAGGGGGATCATATCCCCGTGCTGGCACGCATGATTGCCCTGGCGGACACCTTCGACGCCATGACCACCGCCCGCCCGTACAGCACCCCAAAAACTTGGGAACGCGGTTTTGAAATTTTGCGACTCGAGGCTGGAAAGCAATTCGCGCCCGATCTGATCGAACCGTTCATTCAGGCGCTTAACGACGAAAATGTAGGCTCGAGCGTCGGAGGTCAAATCATGCTTTCGCCACTGGCACAAACCCAGAATCTCGAGGTTGTTTAAGGTAGGGTGCGCCGTGCGCACCGTTGGGAACGTGGAATTGGTGCGCAAGGCGCACCCTACAAACTCGAGGTTGTTTAAGCCTCGAGTTTTTGTTTGACAATCTCTTGCACCATTTGCGGGTTGCCTGCGCCTTTGGTTTGCGCCATGACCTGCCCAACAAAAAAGCCCAGCAAGCCCGTGCGTCCAGATTTATAAGCCGCAACTTTATCAGGGTTTGCCGTCATGATTGCGTCAACAATCATCTCGAGCGCCCCAGAATCTGAGACTTGTTTTAAGCCTTCGCTGGCAATAATCTCGAGCGGGTCAATCCCTGTTTCAATGGTTTTCTCGAGCACGGTTTTGGCAATGCGGGTTGAAATTGTGCCGTCAGAAATCAGTTTCACCAGTTCGCCAAGTTGAGCAGGAGAGACTCGAGGGGTTTCGGCTTCCCGCAAATGCGTGCCAAGTTCGTTCACCACCCAATTTGAAAGGGTTGAAGCGTTCACACCAGACTCGAGTGCTGCATCCAAGAAACTCGAGAGTTTTGGTTCTCGCGCTAAGATTCGAGCTTCAGATTCACCAATCTCGAGTTTGATGTATTGCTCGAGTTTTGTTTGCTGTTCGGGTGTGAGTATGACTTCGGCATTTCCTTGAGTTGAACCAATTGCATCATTGCG
>JANLWR010000158.1:0-9751 GCA_031364625.1 Deinococcales bacterium
CAAACCCGTCGAAACTGGACAGCTACCAACCGCCCACAGCACCGACATCTTGCTTTCTTGGGGTTATAACACCGCCTTTTTAAACGGCATCGACCGTGGCATGGCAAGCGCCATTGCGGTGCTGGTTGCGTTTTTGACCATCGGCATCAGCATGGTCAACTTCAGTGTCGCTGGTGTCTTTAAGGAGGCTCGAAAATGACTTCAGGTTCTGGCAATTCGGGTTCCGGACAGGGGTCAAGCTCGAGCTTTTCATGGCAATCCATTGTGGGTTGGGCTTTGGGGGCGGCATTGCTGGTGTTTACCGTCATCACCATTCGAGATTTAGCCTCGAGGGTACTACCACGTTCGTTTGCGGTGATGTATCCCGAAAACGGTGGGCGCAACGTGCTGCTGGGCTTGCTGGGCGCGGTGGTATTAATCTTTTTAACTTCCTACATTGGCAAACTCTGGGGCGAGCGCACCCGTCAGGGACGTAAAATCAACTACTGGGCGATCATGTCCGATCAGTTGACGCATTTGTTCTTCTGGATTTTTATTCTGGTCGCCTTGTACCCCATTATTTTTGTGGTCAGCGCCTCTTTCGACCCACGCAACACCCTGACCGACGCCAGCCTTGGCGACACTGGACCGTTGATCGTGCAAGCCAAAGTTTTACCGAGCCTCGAGGGCAAAGATTTCAGCAATTACGAGGCGCTCTTTAAAGGTGTGGTGATTGCCCCCTGGCAAATTCTGGGGCTGGTGGTCTTTGCACTGGGCATTTTGGGCATTGCGGCGCTGTGGTTTGCGGTGCAGTCCAACGCTGGCAAGACCAACGCCAGCATCAACCAAAATCGAACTCGAGCTTACTGGGCGATAGCGCTGGGTTTGCTGGTGTTTTTCGGCACGCTCGGACCATCGCAATTTACCGGTGACGGCAGCCTCGAGGCAAAGTTTTTGTTGTGGTTGCGCAACACCTTTATTATTTCGACCATCACTGGGGTCTTGACCGTGATGTTGACCACCACCGTCGGTTATGCGATGGCGCGGCTTCGTTTCCCAGGGCGTTTTCAAGTGTTGCTGTTCTTTATTTTTGTGCAAATGTTTCCAGTGTTTTTGGCAGCCGTGGCGATTTACGATCTGATGTACCGCCTTGGCTTGCTGGGCAGTTTCGCTGGGCTTATTCTGGCGTACTCGGGTGGGTCTATCGCTTACGGCACTTGGATTTACAAGGGTTACGTCGAGAGCCTGCCCCCGAGTCTCGAGGAAGCCGCATTGGTGGACGGTTGCACCCGTTGGACGGCATTCACCAGGGTTGTGCTGCCGCTTTCGGGTCCAATGTTGGTGTTTATCTTCTTGCAACAATTTATTGGCACCTATGCCGAATTTTTCCTGGCAAACATTCTGCTTGCCGCAGGTGTGGACAATTGGAATATCGGTTTGGGACTGCGCAGTTTCGCCCAGCAATTTACCGCCGAGTACGGTAAGTTTAGCGCGGCTGCGGTGCTCGGCGCGTTACCGATTGTGGCACTGTTTTACGGATTCCAGCAGTTCTTTGTTTCTGGTTCGCTTTCGGGCGGCGTCAAGGAATAACGTTGTCAAACCTGGCATTCATTTCCGCTCGAGCATCTCGAGCGGATTTTTTTTGAATCTGAAATTTGTTCAAGCTTGATCTTCACAATGAAACTTGAATCCAGCCCGAAATTTTCCTAAGCCTTCAGCTTTCTTTCAGTGTTGTCTCAGGGTGGCGTCAGTGCTGGCATTCAAACTGCAAATCAGAAGACACTCTCGAGTTTAACTCGATTGTCATTTTTGACTTTGGCACAACACTGACTTTTTGATGGCTTGTCGAAAGGATTCAAAATGATCAAAGAACACGAATTGATTGGAAAACCCGTGGTCAGCCACAATGGACAAAAACTTGATTCTGTGGTCGGTGTGCTTTTAGACTCCGAAGCATTGCGCTTGATTGCACTGACGATCGGCACGAACAAAGACGATCCTCGAGTCATACCATTCGAGGGCATCAGTATTGGACTCGACGCGATCATTATCAATCAAGGTATTGAAGCTGCACCCGTCAGTTCGTGGGCGCAAGCGCAAGAAGCATTCTTAACTGGAGCTTACCGTGGACGCGAGGTATTCAGTACTTCTGGGGAACGTTTGGGAATCCTTAGCGATCTGTGCTTTGACAAAACGACAGGTTTGGTCGTTGGCATCGAGATTTCCAAAGGTGCGGTCGCCGATTTACGCGGACGGACTTACATTCCAATGCCTGGTATCAGAATTGGCGAAAAGGTCTTGGTCGAACCTCAAGCCCTTTTGGCAAGTGAAACCATCACCAGCGCCCTGAATCAAGTGGTCTCAAACCTTGGCGTGGTGGTTGGTGAAGCAGGGAATTCACTGAAAACGGTGGCTCGAGGAGCATCAAACGTTATCGGCGCAGCTGGAACAAAAATTGGCTTGGCACGAAGTAAGTTTGAAACCAACCAAATACATTATGTCATTGGGCGTACCGTACCGCAAACCTTCAAAATCGATGAAAACCTGAGCATTACGGCAGGTGAATTGATCACTGAAGCCCAAGCTACTCGAGCTGCTGAAAATGGCACACTGTTGGCATTGTTTCTGGCATCGGGAGGCTCGAGCATTCGTGAGCGTTGGCAACGCGCCAAAGATTTGGCATCGCAGACGTTTGAACGCTTGCGTGGAAGTTCAGAAGTTGCCGAAGATTCGGGGGGCAATGAACTCGAGGTGACATTGGGCTTTACAGTCAGTCGGGCTGTGGGCAACCCAAGTCAACCGATCATTCATGAAGGAGAAACGGTCAATAAGGACACGATTCAAAAGGCAGCCTTTGAGCGCTACGGTGCAGATTTGATCAATGCCGTGTTTGGCGAAATGAACCCAGCGCCATCTTTTGATGAATTGCATCAACCCAAAGATGATCCCTCCATTTTGGCTTTGGACGACGACGGCAATCCAAACGTTCAGGCTGAGGAAGAGTCCGTGGTTCGTGCAGCTTTGGGTAAAACCGTTAACCGTCCGATATTCAGCGATGATGGACAAACGATCATTGCGACTGATGAGCCAATCACCAGCGAACTGCTCGAGCAAGCCCGTGATAAAGGCATCATGCCCGAATTGAGTGCCGCACTGGATGTAAATCATTCCAAGCAGTCTGATAAAGCTTGAAAATCAATTGATCCGAATTGAACACAGAGGTTTGTATGCACGCCAAAATGCCAATGCCCACCACACTGCTTGCCGAAATTCGCGCCGCCAAATGCCGTACCATCGCAACTTACAAAAGTTATGCCGAGGCTCAAAATGCTCTGGATTATCTTATTGACCACGGTTTTCACGAACAATCGTTGGCAATTGTTTTAAAAGAAGTCCGCCACCCTGAACCGACACCTCACGAATCAAACTGGGTCTTCTCGAGTGGTCAAACTGCCCTGAATGGTGCCTTTATTGGACTGGGTATTTCATTTCTGGCATTGATGATTTCAATGTTGACACCAACATCCTCAAATCAAGCCTCAATTGATCTTGCCTTTTCTGGAGTGGCATATGGTGCACTGATCGGTACCGTCATCGGTTTACTCACCTGGGTCTTTGCGCAAAAAACCATCACTGAAAACACAGCAGATTCGTTGCCAACAGAGCAGTACAATATCATCGCCCAAAGTTTAGAAGCTGCTCGAGCACAAGAGGTTTTGTTCACATTGATGAAGCCCGCAGCTCGAGTTTGAAAATTCCTTTCAGCATTTAAGGCACCCTCTTTTATAGAGGATGCCTTAAGCGTTGAGTACATGGAAGAAATATCAGCGCAAGCCCAGACCGTTATTTTGCAATTGTAAAGACTGTAAGTTGTCCATATGAGGTTCTCGATTATAAGGTCCAGAAAAATGCTCCTCTGCCGCTGGATGAAACACCATTTGGCTCGATGAGGGAACGAATTTTTCATTTGAACGCAACGTCTCGAGCCGTGCCATGATCGCATTGACATGGGTGTCTAGCGAAGCCTGCAAGTTTGTGCGTTCTTGCTTGCTGCGCAACTCCAAAACGCGTTGAAAATCAATCAGTTTCTCGAGGTCTTTCACACGGTTGGCTTGAGCTTGGGTAAAACTTGATTTGGCAGCCCAAAAAAAGATCAGGGCGGTCAGCATTACCCCGAGCAACCCGATTAACAACAATGGCAATTGAAACACACCCAAAAGTGGCAGGTAAATAGCACTCGAGACTGCAAGACTGGTGAGGTTAGCAAGCGCCAGTACGGTGACCAAAAATAAGATCAGACCAAACAAAATCTTATGAATCATCATACTGAGCCTCCTCGAGCTTACGGTTGTATTGGTGGAGCTTGGGTTGGAATTGGATCGGTGATGGTCGGGGGAAAATCTGGTTGGGGAATAGGGTCTTTAATTGGTGGGAAATCAGGGATTTGTGACGGCGGAATCATTGGAGGTTCAATATCTGGAGCAGTCGGTTGACTGAAATCAAGGGAATGTTGAAACTGAAAAGAATTCATGGCTTAAACCTAATCTGTTTGGTTGAATCCAAGCTGATGACACCCTGTCGCTCGAGCAAAAACACGGCGCTTGCGATCAATTCAAAGTTTTATCAAGAGCCTCAAAATTCTAAGGCAGTTTAGAACCGAGTCGAACCCCTCAGTTCATTTCAAACCGCAAAAAAACTCGAGCCTCAACTAAGGCTCGAGTTTAAAACAACTTTTGCAGCTTACTTCATTGCTTTTGGTGGCATCAAAACAGTATCAATCACATGAATCACACCATTGCTGGCAACAATATCTGCTTTGGTGACTTTGGCATTGTTGATCTCGAGCACTTTGCCCATGACCGAAATTTTCAAATCAGAACCCTCAACAGATTTTGCCATTTTGCCATTCATTTTCATGGCATCCGCGCCCATGACCTTACCCGACACAACATGATAAGTCAGGACTTTGGTCAATCCAGCCTTGTCTTTCAAAAGCGCATCTAAGGTTGCTTTCGGAATCTTGGCAAACGCTGCATTGGTGGGGGCAAAAACCGTAAACGGTCCTTTGCCTTGCAAGGTTTTAACCAAACCCGCCGCGCTTAAAGCTGTAACAAGCGTGCTGAAGTTCTTATCGCCCGATGCGATGCCAACGATGTCTTGGGTTGCTGCGCTGCTCTGAAAGAAAGCCGCAGGAACGAAAGCCGCCAGGACAACTGGAACAAGTAAAAAACCACGTAGTTTCATAAAAACTCCTTTTGAGGCATGGAATTCCCTCTGAAGTCAGAGTAGTCGTTTATATTTTCAATGTCTTAAGCTCGAGATACGATTAAAGTGTCGTTTCAGACACACTGAAACTTACTTTACTATCATGAAGCTCGAGATTTCAGATTCTCTCAAACTCAACTTGCAATTCGATCTGATTCCGAAGCTTCAAACAACATTCTGAGCCTTGAGAGCTTGTGAAGGTCAAGCCCGTAAAAGACCTCGAGACGCATCTCGAGGTCTTCAATTCAACACTTCAAAATTTGATACTTACTCTTCTTCAGCATTGGCTTGCTGCAATTTCAGAATCACGCCCACATCCTCGAGCGTACTGGTGTCCCCGCTCATCTCCTGACCACTGGCAATCTGCCTGAGCAAACGCCGCATGATCTTGCCACTACGTGTTTTGGGCAGGCTGTCCGTGAATTTAATTTCGTCAGGACGGGCGATTGCGCCAATTTCTTTGGTGACGTGCGCCCGCAGGTCATCGCTCGAGACTTCACGCCCCGCCTTCAGGGTCACGAACGCGATGATGCCCTCGCCTTTGATCGGGTCTGGTCGCCCAACCACGGCGGCTTCCGCCACGGCGGGGTGCGACACCAGGGCGCTTTCGACTTCCATTGTGCCGAGCCTGTGACCTGAAACGTTCAGCACGTCGTCAATCCGTCCGACGATGGTGTAATACCCGTCGGTGTCGCGCCTCGCGCCGTCGCCTGCAAAATACACGTGCGGAATTTCGCCCCAGTAGGCGCTTTTGTAACGTTCATTGTCGCCGTAAACGGTGCGCAGCATCGAAGTCCAGGGGCGTTTTAAAACCAGAAAACCGCCCTCGTTCGCGCCGAGTTCATTGCCGTCTTTGTCCATGATCGCGGGTTCGACCCCGAACATCGGTAAACCTGCTGTGCCCGGTTTTGCGTCGTGAGCACCAGGAATCGTGGTTAGCATGATGCCTCCCGTTTCGGTCTGCCACCAGGTATCAATGATCGGCAATCTCGAGCCGCCAATCACGCGGTGATACCAAAGCCACGCTTCAGGGTTGATCGGTTCGCCAACCGTGCCAAGCAGTCGTAAGCTCGAGAGGTCGTGCGCGTTCGGGAACTCGTCACCAGAGCGCATGAAGCTGCGAATGGCGGTGGGCGCGGTGTACAAAATCGTGGCTTTGTGTTTGGCAATAATTTCCCACAAGCGCCCCGCGTGAGGATAATTGGGTGCGCCCTCAAACATCAAGGTCGTTGCGGCGTTGGCTAAAATACCGTACACCACATAAGAATGCCCTGTCACCCAGCCGACATCGGCGGTGCAAAAGTAAATATCGGAATCCTCGAGGTCAAAAACGTACTTGGCGGTGATGTAAGTATTCACCATGTAACCGCCCGTGGTGTGAAGCACGCCCTTGGGTTTGCCCGTGCTGCCCGAGGTGTAGAGAATAAAAAGCGGGTGTTCACTATTCAAAGGCGTGGCTGGGCAATCGCTCGAGGCGTTGCTCATGAGTTCTGAATACCAGTGGTCTTTACTCGTCCAAGTGATTTCATGCCCCGTGCGTTTGACCACGACCACGTGTTCGATGGTCGGTGCATTCTCGAGGGCTTCGTCCACATTTTGCTTTAACGGCACAATCGCGCCGCGTCGGTAACTGCCGTCAGCCGTGACCAGCACTTTGCTGCTCGAGTCATTGATGCGGTCTGAGAGCGCACCCGCACTAAAACCACCAAAGACCACGCTGTGGGTCGCGCCAATTCGGGCGCAGGCGAGCATGGCAACGGCGGCTTCGGGAATCATCGGCAGGTAAATCGTGACCCGATCACCCTTTTTTACGCCCAAACCTTTTAAGACATTGGCAAAACTCGAGACTTGGGTGTGAAGCTCCTTGTACGTGATGCGGCGCACATCGCCCGGTTCGCCCTCCCAGAGAATCGCAATTTTGTCGCCGTGTTTCTCGAGGTGACGATCCAGGCAGTTGTAAGAAATATTCGTTTCGCCGCCGACGAACCATTTGACGAACGGCTCAACCCACTCCGTCACGGTGTCCCAGGTTTTAAACCAGGTCAATTCATTGGCAATGCCAGACCAAAATTCGTCGGGTTGCTCGAGCGACTGCTTGTACATGCGCTCGTAGGTGGCTTTGTCGAGTTTGGCTTTGGCTGCAAAATCGGCTGGGGGCGGGAAACGGCGTTCTTCATGCAGCATGGCATCAATATTTTGAGTCACAAAAACTCCTTGTTGGTATTGGCTTTGCAGTCTAGTATGACGTTGCATGAAAAAGCCTGTCAATGTTCTGGCATTAGGGACATGTCAGAAATTATTGGTTTAAGGTTGAAACTCGAGCACCTCACCGATCAATTTGATTTCATTCCCATTCACCACAATGCCGTCCCCATCTTGGCAAGCGTACAAAGTGCGGTTCAACTCGAGCGCCAATTCTTGACATTGAGACTCGAGTTCGGCTGTGTAATGCGGCATGAACGCAAAATCCACCAATCCAAGCGCACTGTGATCGAAAGGTTCTGCTGGGCGTTCATCGCCACAGTCATAAGCCGTAAAAATATTTGTGGTCATGATGATTGCACCCGCGCTGATGCCGATCAGAACGCCACCTCCAGTTACATAATCGCGCAAACGCTCGAGCAAGTTGTGTTCGCGCAGCAGGGTCAAGAATCGGGGCGTGTCACCACCAGACAAATGAATGGCATCGAACGAAAACAAGTTTTGCAATTCGGATTCGAGCAGCACAGCGCCAAACCGCACAGGTTCTTCGAGGGTTGCGCCGTACTGGGCGTAATAGGTTTTCTTGCCCTGAAACCAAGAACTCTCATTTACAAAATCACTTGGGACGTAAGCGATTCTCGGGTTTGGTTTGGCGATCAAACGCATTAACTCGAGGTTGACTTTATGATCTTCAGGTGTTTCTTGAGCGCTGTACAGAAGAAGTTTTTTCATTGTGAATCACTTTACTTCAGGCATCAAACGGAATTCTTGGATTTTTTGAAAAAGCTTGACAGAAATCAAAATCGGTTCTAATCTCGAGGTGTGAAATTCGCCTTCAAGGACAAGAAACTCGAGGCTTTGTTTCTTCGAGAAGAAGGCGTGGAGTCACTACCAGAAAATGTGTACAAACGCTTTCAAGCAGTTATGCAAATCATTGTTGATGCGCCAGACGAACGCGTTTTCTACACGACAAAAAGTCTTCATGCCGAAAAACTTCTTGGAAATCGCCTGGGACAATTTAGCGTTCGTCTGAACAAACAATTTAGGCTGTGCTTTGAAATTCATAAAGACAGCAACGGCAACATCATATATATTCTCGAGATTGTGGATTACCATTAGGAGGGTTATGAAAATTTATTCTGATAATTTACTGGCTGCTAGCGTTGTTCACCCTGGATTTATGGTTGAAGACGAACTCGAAGCCTTGGGAGTCAGTACCGCCAAAGCCTGCAAAATCTTCAACGTCAGCAAAGAACAATTGCAACAACTTTATGACGGCGAAATTGACATCACACCAAACATTGCCGATGGACTCGAGAAACTTGGCAGCAGTGAAAGCAGTTTTTGGTTAAAACTGCAAAACTCTTACAACACGCACCCCAAACGCGGTGGCTATCGTCCTGGGGCTGGGCGCAAAAAACAAGATTTTGTCTCCAAACAAGTCCGAATCAGTGCTCCAATTGACGAAATGGAACGCATTCAAGCTTGGCTTGACACGCAACCCAACACCTCCAGGGCTTTGGCAGAACTGATTTTGCACGCGCCGCAAAATTAAGAATTTAAAACTTCCCTAGCCCTCAAAGCAGCATCTCGAGCTTCTTGAACGGTTTCACCCAACACCGTGATATGTCCCATTTTACGCCCCGCTCGAGCCTCGAGTTTTCCGTACAAGTGTAAGTGAGTGTTGGGTATCTCGAGCGCCGCATTCCAATCTGATACGGTATTTTGCCATAAATCACCAAGTAGGTTAACCATTGCGGCGGGACTGTGCGGTGTCACGTTTCCGAGCGACAAACCACAAACGGCACGAATGGCTTGTGCAAATTGCGAGGTTGGGCAGGCTTCAATGGTTAAATGCCCAGAATTGTGCGGACGTGGCGCAAGTTCGTTGACCAAAACTCGAGCATCTTTGGTCACGAACATTTCAATCGTCAATAAACCAATCACCTCAAGTTTCGCAGCAATCTCGAGCGCGATTTTTTCGGCTTCTCGAGCGACAGTTTCTGGAATGTTGGCGGGAATGGTGGTCACGTCCAAAATACCGTTTGCATGGGCATTCTCGAACGGTGCGAAGGCGCGAACCTCTCCTCTGCTCGAACGTGCAACAATCACCGAAATCTCGAGATCAAACAATACAAGACCTTCAAGAACACAATCCATGCCGAACCTCGAGAATGCAGTTTGGGCTTCCTCGAGCGTGCCGACCTTTGCCTGCCCCTTGCCGTCATAACCCATTGTGGCGGTCTTGAGGATGGCAGGCAGTCCAACAAGCCTAAGTGCTGGCTCGAGGTCGTCCATGACCCGC
>JANLWR010000226.1:0-5334 GCA_031364625.1 Deinococcales bacterium
ATCGGACCCGGGCGGTACAACGCCGAAAGCGCATTGACATCCTGAATTCGTCTGGGCTTTAAACGCTTCGCAGCCTCGGTAATCCCGCCACCCTCGAGCTGAAACACGCCTTTGGTCTCACCCCTCGAGATCAGGTCGTAGGTTTTGGAATCGTCAAGGGGGAAGTCGTCAGGCTCGAGGCTAACGCCTTTGGATTCTTTGACGATGCGCATGGCTTCCTCGAGAAATGAGAGGGTACGCAGTCCCAGGAAATCCATTTTGATGAGTCCAATGTCTTCGACGCTGCTCATGTCGAGCTGACAAACCACACCCTCGCCGCTCGAGTCACGCATTAAGGGCACAAGGTTATCGAGGCGTTCGCGCCCGATGATGACGCCCGAGGCGTGAACGCTGGCGTGACGCGTCAAACCCTCCAAGGACTGCGCAATACCGAAAACCTCTTTGGTTTTTTCGTTCTCCTCGAGCATCGCGGCAATGTCAGGCACGGTTTTAGCGGCATCCTCGAGCGAAAGGCTTTTACCGAATTTGACGGGCACAAGTTTGGAGAGCTTGTCGGCTTCGGCAAAAGGCAATTCCAGAACTCGAGCCACGTCTTTAAAGACAGCCCGTGAAGCCATCGTTCCGAAGGTGGCGATCATGGCAACCTTGTCGTCACCGTATTTGTTGCGCACGTATTCGATCACTTCGTTGCGGCGCGTGTCCGAAAAATCCACGTCGAAATCTGGCATTGAAACGCGGTCGGGATTCAGGAAACGCTCAAACAGCAAACCGTAATAGAGAGGATCAATATTGGTGATCCGCAGCGCATAAGCCACCAACGAACCCGCACCCGAGCCGCGCCCAGGTCCGACACGAATGTTCTGGTCTTTTGCCCAGTTGATAAAATCTGCGACGATCAAAAAGTAATCTGGGAAACCCATGCGAATAATCACGCCCGATTCGTACTCGGCGCGGCGCAACACGATCAAACCATGCCCCCAAGCATCAGGCTCAAATTCCTCGAGCCAGTCCAAACCAGGATATTGTGTGTACTTTTCGCCCTGGAATTGTTCAACCCAAAGCGTGCCCATGAATGCCATCGCCAGAATCAGCGTCTCGAGACTCGCGGTTTCGGGATTCAGGTTTGGAATGCGTTTTAACAGGGCGTTTTGACGCTCCCCATCAAGTTGCTCGAGGCTGACTTGGACGTAACGGCGGTACAAATTATCGGTCAAATCTTTTGGGTAACGTTTCTGCGAACCCTCGAAGACTTGCACGCGCAACTCTTCCGCCATCGAACGACCCTCAGGGATGGGCAGCGCAGGCATTTGATACACGCGCTTGTTGCCAATTGGTAACTCGAGGTTGCATTTGTCGGCAATGTTGATGCTGTTGTCGTAAATCTCATCGCCCCAGTCAGCGCTTGGCAGCATTTTTTCCATCTCGAGTTGGGTTTTGACGTAAAAGTCATCGCAAGAAAATTTAAAACGTTTTTCTTCGCTCATCAGGGCTTTGGTCTGAATGGCGAGCAGAACCTCGTGGGCGTAAGCGTCTTCGTGCTTGACGTAATGCCCGTCGTTGGTTGCCACCATGCCAATGCCGTGTTTGATCGCCCAGGCTTTCAAGACCGGGTTAACTTTTTGCTGCTCGGGAAGCCCATGATTCTGAATCTCGACAAAATAATCGTCTTTAAAAAGCGCTTGATACCATTTCAAACGCTCTTCAGCTTCCTCGAGCCTGTCCTGCAAGATCAAATTCGGCACTTCCGCACCCAAGCAACCGCTCATGGCAATCACGCCTTTGTGATGAAGCGCCAGCACTTCACGGTCAATGCGCGGTTTGTAATAATAACCCTCGAGATACGCGATGGATGACAGCTTACAGAGGTTCTGATAGCCCTCAAAATTCTTTGCCAGAAGCGTCAGATGGTAATATCCACCTTCCACACCTTTTTCCATTTTGCGGTCAAACCTCGAACCAGCCGAAACATACGCCTCGTAACCAATGATCGGTTTGACACCGTATTCATTGGCGTACTTGAAAAATTGCACTGCACCGTGCATGTTGCCGTGATCGGTCATGGCAACAGTTGGATTTGTTGGCGAGGTTTTCGCCACCCATTTCAACAAATCTTTGATTCGTGCCGCGCCGTCCAGCAAAGAATACTGCGTGTGTTGATGCAAGTGCGCGAAACGTTTCGGGGTTTTCAGTGAAGCCTCGAGGTTGTGGTGAAGGTCGGCGGGATTGTCATTGGCTGATCGTAACGGGTTGCTCGAGTCGGACATATGAGTATGTTACTGCCGTAACGTCAACATAACCAGACCTTGACAAATAAAAATCTCGAGCGTTATATCGTAACTTCGCAACCGCATTGCAACTCGAAACGCGCTGGACTCGAGAATTCTTTGGGTTTAGTCCATTCCTTGCGGTGATGCAAAATAATTTTGCTGCGCGGGTCAAAAATCAGAATGTCTTTCACACCATTTGACAGGTAAAACGGCGGGTTTAACTCGAGGTCTTTGCTTTCATAACCTTCTGAAATCACTTCAATCACGGCTTCTGGCAAAAGCGTGATTGGCGTCCAAACCTCATCGGGTTGACGACAAAACATACTGATGTCAGGGCGTTTTAACGAACCATCGGTAAACCGAACGTAGACATCTGACTTATGAACGCAAGCGCAGATCAAACTTGAGTGGGCAATCAGTCGAATACTCGAGCGAATCGCGTCAATGGCGTCTTGATGCCCTGCCATTGGACTGAGTTCTAAGGTAGTCAATCCAGCCGTCAATTCGACTTTGAACCCGAGTTCGTCCAGTTTGATAAACGTGTTTAAATCAGGCTGCATAACAGTATTTTACGCAAACTCAAGCTTCAAATTGTGACTTCGCAACCGCATTCTAAATCAAACCTCGCTGGACTCAAGCATTGTTTGGGTTCAAGCCATTCTTTGCGGTGGTGCAAAATAACTTTCGTGCGCGGGTCGAAAATCAAAATATCCTTCACACCATTCTCGAGGTAAAACGGTGGGCTTAAGACCAAATCTTTATACTCGTAATTTTTTGAAATAATTTCGATCACCGCACCAGGAGTGATGGAAAGTGCTTCATCAGTCTCGAGCGGACTTGGAAGTTCGCACAGAATAGCAATATCGGGGCGTTTAAATGATCCATCAGAAAATGTAAACAACACATCCGCCACATGAACACAGCCACAAGCGCCAGTTGCAGGGCGAATACTCGAGCGAATACGGTCTACTTCCCACTGGTGAAAAAACGCGGGGCTGGCTTCCCACACGCCGAGACCGCCCATCATTTCGAGACGAATGTTTAATGATTCTGATTCCCGAATCAATTCGCGAATTGGTAAGCTCATGCTTTAAGTTTACACCTCGAGTTTCTGGTGAAGATTGTGATTTCGTGATTCTGTTGGCAAGCAGTTCAGTTTTGAAAATCCGAAGTTGAGGTGACACAATGGCAGTTTCAATCAAACGGCTTGGCGCAGGCGATGAAGCAATCCTCGAGTTTCTGGCACTCCACGATGCCGACTTTGACCTTGATGATCGCGGAGCGCCACAACAGCCGCTAAAGCCCGAAACCACAAAACGTTTTCTCGAGCATCCTGACGTGCTGCTCTGGGTGGCGTTTGACGAAAATACGATTGTCGGATTTTTGCAATGCAACGTCATTTTGTTACGCTCGAGCAACGGGCAAGAGCTTGTGCTGTACGAAATTGGTGTGCATCAGGAATGGCGCAGACAAGGCATTGGTCGAGCGCTGTTAAACCAGATGGAAACTTGGATGCGCGGAAACAAGGTTGACGTGGTTTGGGTGCTGGCAGACAACCAAGAAGCCGTGGAATTTTATCGCTCGGGCGGCTTTGAAATTGAAAATCCGCAACCAACCTACATGTTGCGGGAACTCTGACGAGGTTATGAATTTTACCGTCGAACACGAAACGCTCGAGTCATTTAGAGGTTATTGTGAAACACATCCTTAAGCCAGGGATTCACCAAGGCGTCGATCACCAAATGCACGCGGTCTGCCTTGCCACGGTTGGCAACCGAATGCGGATCACTGAGTCTTAAATACCAACATTCACCCTCGAGCATCACGACCCGTTCGCCATTGAGCCTGAAAT
This sequence comes from Deinococcales bacterium, assembly GCA_031364625.1. Taxonomy (GTDB): domain Bacteria; phylum Deinococcota; class Deinococci; order Deinococcales; family JAAFIG01; genus JANXTZ01. The sequence goes on from JANLWR010000226.1 coordinate 4,120, forward strand.
CAACTTCGGTGTTTGTCACGACTGGAATGTGCAACCGCGCATGACCGTCTTCAAACGCAAGGTCATAATCTGTGTGTTCTTTGATGATCGAACCGGCGCTCAGTTTCATCAGGCGAACGGACTCAAGCGGACATTGAAACCCTTGCAGCACCTCCTGAAAATACGGGCTGGACTGCAAAAATGGCGTGTCCTCGAAATCCTTACAGTTTGGGTCGCTGTAAATCATCATGATCGGATGCGTCGCACCCGCCGTTCCCCTTAAAGGAATGACGCTCCAAGAACCCTCGTAATTTTGTTTGACGAAATGATCCGTCCAACCCAGTTGCTCGAGTTGGTCAAGGTCGTGTTTTAAACGCATCGGGTCGAATGAGAACGGGAGTTTGAGACGGTCAATCATGGTGTGCGTTCATGTTATCAGCATTTGGTTTGAGTTCACAACGCAAAGCCGTCCGGCATCAATCCAACCACTGTCATCTGGTCAAACGGACGGGTTTTGAGAATCGCATTCACTTCCTCGAGCGTGATGCTTTGCACGGTTTTGACGACTTCAGCGAGCGGTTTGTACTGAAACGTATCCAAATATTCCATGCTCATGCTGAACAACCTCGAGTAAGGCGTTTCGGCTCGCAGTACGATTGACACGGCAACCTTGCGTTTGGCACGCTCGAGTTCTTCAAGGGTTACACCGTTTTGCTGGGCAGTCTCGAGAATATTTTTGAAGATTACCAAAGCTTCTTTGGCGCGGTCTGGGTCGGTGCTGATGTAACCACCAAAATGCCCGAGTCCATCTTCGCTGGTGTGATCAAAACTGGCTTCATCGCACAAACCATTGTCCACCAACGCCCAGTACAACCTCGAGTTTTCACCGTCGCCCAGAATCCAGCCGAGTACACCTGCCGCGTACCGTTGCTTGTCGGTGCTCGAGAATCCTGGGGTCATGAGGGCAATATGCGCACGGTTGATTTTGCTCGAGTTGATGGTTTTCAGGGTTGACTGCGGGGTGAATGTGGGTTGAACGCGTCCTGTGATGGCGGGCGTCCAGCTCGAGGTCATCTCGCCGACTTGGCTTAAAAGCGCACTCCAATCGTAATTTCCCGCCACGCCGAGCACCAAATTGTTCGGCGCGTAACGGCGCGAAAAGTATTCAAACATCGCGTCTCGAGACAATGCCACAATGCTTTCGCTCGTACCCAGAACGCTGTTACCGAGCGGATG
>JANLWR010000233.1:0-8155 GCA_031364625.1 Deinococcales bacterium
GCTCGAGACTGGGGGAGTCTCGAGCTTGCTCCCTGAATTTGGCGTTTATGGTTTTGGAAGCGGCGCACCACGAAAGCAACCAATGGTGTACGGGTATTCGTTTGTGGCGTGATAATGGTACATCCAGTGCCATTGACCACCCCAAGGAATCCAGTGTGCATGTCCGTGGCATTCGTCCAAGTCAAAGTTGGTCACGTCCTGACCATTTTCACCCTTATGCCCAAAAATACCAAAGCCGTCCAAAGCGTACCCAAGTTGTTTGGAATGCCCCCAGCCAGAATCGTCAAGGCATCTTGAAAGGCTGTGATAGTGGTATTCGCCGCCAGGGGCAGGATGACCCTGACAATTGTCTTGAACTTCGTGCGCCACCGCGTCTTTGCCCTGTCCATCGAGTGCGTTGTACAACACCGCACCGCTGTACATGATGCCAATTGCACCCGAAGGCAGACACCTTGGCGCAGCGCCCATGATCGGGATGGGTGGCAGGTTGTAATCCAGCCAGCGTGATGTGATTGCGTTAGGATTGCGGTCAAAATTATAGGCGTCATCCCACCAACCAATTGGAAACCAACCCGTTGGGTGGCTAGGCAATCCGTTAGAACTGATGTGTGTCACGCGTTGCGCATACTCGTAACGAATGTAAAGACCACTCGCCCAGACTTGATTGCCGTCAACAATGGCTTTTGCGGTTTCATCAAACGTACCGTTGGACTTGATCCAAGGACCATCTTGGAAAGCGCCACCAATGTTCGGGAACGATGTCTGACAAGCAAAGACATCGCCACGACTGGGGTATTGACGGACTCGACCGTCGCCAATCGGAAGGTTCTTTACCGATATGCTTAGGGCTTTGGTTTCTTCGGTTGTTGCAGGTAACATCTGGGTTTGCTGACACGATGACATGACCAGACACGAGAGCAACAGCACAGCAATTGTTTTCACAAGACCAACCTCCAATACGGCAAGCCCTAAACTTCATTCAAACTCGAGGGTCGGGGTTGAGCACTTCAACCAAAACGCCCCAAGGCTTGCCCTGACTGAAAGCAATTTATGATCAATCAAAGATTGTTAAGTAGGAAACCGCACACCATATTTTTGCGCATCTGCCCTCAACACGGTATTCTCGAGTCATGACCCAAGACCAAAAACTCGAGCATGGTTTTGCCACCAATGCCGTTCACGTTGGTACGACCCGCAACCCTGGTGATCCGCTCGGCACACCGATTTACCCCGTGATTGCCTGGGAGTTCGAGAACCTCGAGCACGCCGAGTACATTTTTAAAACCAATGATGGGCGTTCGTACAGCCGCATTCAAAACCCGACCACAGAGGTGCTCGAGGAGCGTCTGACGGCACTCGAGGGGGCACGCGGGGCGGTTGCGACCACGACGGGGCAAGCCGCAACCCTGCTGACCATTTTGACGCTCGCCAAAGCCGGGGATCATATTGTGGCAACCTCGAGTTTGTTCGGTGGCTCGGCAGGACTTTTTAACAATGTTTTTCCGAACATGGGCATCTCGAGCACGCTTGTACAAAACGATGTCAATGCCATTGCGGCGGCAGTCAAACCGAACACCAGGGCCATTTGGGTCGAAATTATTGGCAACCCCGCGATGGACGTGCCAGATTTAAGCGCCATTGCCGAGATTGCCAGGGGCGCGAACATTCCGTTTATTGTCGATAACACTTGGGGCGCGGTGGGGTACTTGTGCCGTCCACTCGAGTTTGGGGCAAGCCTGAGCGTGCATTCGCTGACCAAATGGGCTTCTGGGCAGGGTGCGGTCATGGGCGGCGCGATTTTGGTTGGCGGCAATCTTGACCTTAACAACAACCCGATTTTCAACACGCCCGACGCCACTGGCAAATCCTTGCTCGAGAATTTTGGCGAGAACGCGTTTTTAACTCGAGCACGAAATTTGGGTTTGCTGTCCTTAGGCTTAACCCTTGCCCCCCAAAGCGCCTGGACGATCAACGCGGGTCTCGAGACGCTCGAGGTACGCGTCAAACGCGAATGCGAAACCTCGCTCGAGCTTTCGCGCTGGCTCGAGACCCAAAAGGGCGTGGCGTGGGTTTCGTACCCCGGACTGACGACGCACGCCTGGCACAAGAACGCCAGTAAATACTTGCAAAACGGTTTTGGCGCGGTCTTTACGTTTGGTATCGAGGGTGGTCTGGAAGGCACAAAACGCTTTTACGACAACCTGAAACTGATTCGCAAAGCCACCAACCTTGGCGATGTTCGCACCCTGGCGGTACACCCCTGGACGACCACACACGGGCGTTTGAACGACGCTGGACGCGCTGCGGCAGGGGTCACAGTAGAAATGATTCGGGTGTCTGTGGGACTCGAGGATGTAAACGATTTAAAACGTGATTTTAGACAAGCACTTAATTTGGTCACTCAAGAGTAGAATTAGGATTCTCGAGACTGAGGAGCAGATCATGTCAATCGGGCAAAAAATTGGTTTGGGCATTTTGGCAGTGGTGATTGTTGGTTTGATTTTCGGTGTTCGATATGGTCTTCAATACCTCAACATTGCCACCTCTTACGCCGCAAAAACCATGTGTTCTGGCGTGTTTGTTTCTGGTCGCACACCAGAAGCGATGACCGAGGATTTATACGCTGTCAGTTTTACCCAAACCAAAGTCAACACGGACACCTCGAGCGTTACGGCAAGTTTGTACGGTTTAGCCAGCGCCACCGCAATTTACCGCAAGGGTTTAGGTTGCACGCTGGTCAATGGCAGTACCGAAAGCGAAATCCGTGCTCAACCAAGCGTGCCAAGTCCAAACCAAGATATTCCACTCGAGCCAAAAAACATCAACCTCGAGCAATTTCTAGATCAGACTTTTACCGAAATAAATCCTAAAGTCCCAGTCCAAACTCGAGCCGTGGTCATACTTCATGATGGAAAATTGGTTGCCCAACGATACGCTGGTCGTTTCAACAATCAAACACCACTCTTGGGTTGGTCAATGACCAAAAGCGTCACCAACGCCATGATCGGCATGATGGTACTGGATGGCAAACTCGATATTTACAAACCTGCCCCCATTATTGAATGGAAAAATGATGCTCGAGCCAAAATAACCATTGACCAATTGCTTCGCATGAGTTCTGGTTTGGCATTTGTCGAAGATTACGCTTCGCCCAGCGATGCAACCAAGATGTTATTCCAAGAAAAAGGCGCAGGTGCGTTTGCCCTGACAAAAAACCTGGCTGCCGAACCTGACACGGTATGGTCATACTCGAGCGGTACAAGCAATATTTTGCAAGAAATTATCCGAAGACAATTCCCCAATCATGCCGATTACCTGGCTTTCCCACACAAACGTCTTTTCCAGAAACTTGGCATGACCAGTGCCGTACTCGAGCCTGATGCAAGCGGAACCTATGTGGGTTCGTCGTTTATGTACGCCACCGCCAGGGATTGGGCAAAATTTGGGCAGTTGTACCTTCAAGACGGCGTTTGGAACGGTGAACGGATTCTGCCCGAAGGCTGGGTTGCATACTCGAGCACCGAAACCCCGCATTCGGACGGCACGTATGCGGCGCATTTTTGGTTGGCGCACAACGACCCAGAGTTTCCAAAAGATGGTTTTATGGCGCAAGGTTTTGAAGGGCAAACCGTGGCAATTATTCCCTCACAAAACTTGGTGATCGTGCGGCTTGGCTTAACACACGGCGACGCGGTTTATGACGATGTTGCCTTTGTTAAAAGCGTTATTGCCGCACTCAAAAAATGAAACTCGAGTCTTCCGAATGAGCAAAATTCTGGTCACGGGCATGTCAGGCACAGGAAAATCCAGCGTGTTGCTCGAGTTGGCGCGTCGTGGACACAAAGTTGTTGATACCGATTCGGACGAGTGGTGCGAATGGGTGATTGCTGACGGCGAACCCGATTGGATTTGGCGCGAAGAAAAAATCACAGAACTGTTAACTTCTCACTCGAGCGAAATGCTTTTTGTGGCGGGGTGCAAGTCCAATCAAGGCAAGTTTTACCCTCAGTTTGACGCCGTGGTGTTGCTCAGCGCTCCCAGCGAGGTCATTTTAAAACGCATCGAAACTCGAGACACCAACAATTACGGCAAGAATCCACTCGAGCGTCAAAAGATTCTCGAGCATCTGGAATGGGTCGAGCCATTGTTGCGTGCCACAGTCACAGCAGAGGTTGACGCCAGCAAACCCTTGTCTGAAGTCGCGGACGAACTCGTTGCAATCGGGGCAATTTGGTAGTAGTAGGGTGCGCCTCGCGCACCGCAGGGGTTTGACCGACGGTGCGCGGGGCGACCCAAGCCCGCTAGGTGCTGTAGTAAGGGTCAAGAAGCGCACCCTACAGTTCCTGGTTTTCTTACTGGCAACTTGCAACCCTCGAGATCATGTAATCTAAGTCATGAGTTACAAAAACATATTCTCGCTCAAGGGTAAAACCGCGCTCGTGGTCGGCGCAGCCTCAGGCATTGGCAGAGCCTCCAGCCTTGGTCTAGCAGATTTTGGGGCGCATGTGATCGTGGCGGATCAGAACCTCGAGGGTTTGAGCAGTGTGGTGCAAGAGATTGAGGCGAGTGGCGGGACGGCTGAGGCTCGAGAGGTCAACCTCAACGATGCGATGAGTATTAAGGCTCTTCTCGAGAGTTTTGAGAAACTCGAGGTGCTGGTTTGCACCCCTGCCATCAACGTGCGCAAACGTTTATTGGATTATTCGGACGAAGAATTTGACAAGGTTGTGGGCTTAAACCTGAAAGGGAATTTTCGCCTTTTACGCGACGGTGGACGCAAAATGGTCGAATCTGGCGGCGGCAGCATCATTGTCTTCTCGAGCATTCGCAGTTTGGTGGTCGAACCCGGGCAGGGCGTCTACGCGGCGACCAAAGCGGGGGTGTTGCAACTGGTGAAAACCCTGGCGGTTGAACTTGCCGACAAGGGCGTGCGGGTCAACGCGATTGGTCCTGGGGTGGTCAACACGCCCTTAACCGCGCAAATCAAAAATAACCCTGACTGGTACAATGCTTACGCCAGCAGAAGCGCTTTGGGACGCTGGGCGGAAGTGGATGAAATGGTCGGTCCTGTCGTGTACCTTGCCAGCCAAGCCTCGAGTTACGTGACGGGAACGATTCATTTTGTGGACGGTGGTTGGACGGCAATTGATGGTCGGTTTACGCCGCCACTGTAAATTAGCGCGTTGTACATTAACCTCGAGCGCCCTGCCTGACCACGTTTTTGACATCCCGAACCTCGAGCAGGGCGTCTTTGATAAACTGGTATTCGTCTTGGTTACGCACTTCAAAACGCAAGTAAATATGGGCTTCACTGCTGCTGGAAACGTTCGCCTCGACTTTTAAAGCACTCTTTTTCAGGCGGTCTAAAACGTCGAGCACATCTTTTAACAGTCCACTGCGGTCGCTCGAGATCACGTCAATGTCCACGGTTTGAGTGCCAAAGGCGCTGGCGTCCCAACTGGCGTTGACAATACGGTTGGGTTCCTCGAGCCGCCATCGGTTGATGGTTGGGCAGTCGTCGCGGTGAATCGTCACGCCGCGCCCCCTTGTGATAAACCCGGCGATGGTGTCGCCTTTAATCGGTTTGCAACACTGGGCAAATTTAATTGGGGCGTTCATGCCCTCAACGTACACACCGCTCGCCACAGGTTTTTTAAAGGTTTTGAGGGCTGGCAGGCTGGCAATCGGTTGTTCGGCTTCGGGCGCTAGCACCCTGGCAACCTGCACTGGACTCAGGCGGTTGGCATGAAGGTTGATGTACAAGTCGTCAGGGTTTCTCGAGCCGAGCAGTTTTTCGGCGGCATCCTCGAGGTTTTTGGTGCGCATCAGTTTACGGGCGGGCAAACCGCGTTTTTTCAGGTATCGGTCAAGGATGGTATGACCCATCAGGAGCGCATCGGCGCGTTCTTGCACACGGAAGAACTGCCTAATTTTGGCTTTGGCACTGCGGGTTTTGGCAATGCTCATCCAGTCTTTGCTGGGTCCCGGGCTGTTGCGGTTGGTGATGATTTCGACGCGGTCGCCGTTGTCGAGGTCTGTTGAAAGTGGAACGATGTTGCCGTTGACTTTCGCACCTATCGCGTGGTGTCCAATGTTGGTGTGAATGTGATACGCCAAATCGATTGGCGTTGCGCCCTGCGGCAAACTGATCGTGTCGCCCTTTGGCGTAAAAACAAACACTCGCTGCCCGAGCAAATCTTGTTGCACCGCATCAACAAAATCTCCAGCGTCTTTGATCTCGCTCGAGAGTGCCTCGAGACTGGAAATCCAGTTCATGCCCTTGCGCAGTTCGTCCAGACCTTGCGAACGCTGCTCGAAACCCGTGCCGTCCTCGATGCCTTGCTTGTACAACCAGTGCGCGGCAATGCCGTACTCGGCAACGCTGTGCATTCGGTTGGTGCGAATTTGAACTTCGATTGGCTGCCCCTCGAGCGAGATGACCGTACTGTGAAGACTCTGGTAGCCGTTTGGTTTTGGCACGGCAATATAATCTTTGAACCGCCCAGGAATCGGTGTCCAGATCGAGTGAATGATGCCGAGCGTGTGGTAGCAAACCCGTTTTTCGCGGGTGTCCTCGGCGAGTGTTTTGGCACGGTCATGCTTTTCGCGTTGCACCGTCACGGGGTCGCTTGGGTCTGGGGCAAAATCGAGTTCGGCTTCGGTGACAGCCCTCGGCTCGAGGATGACGCGGATGGCGAGCAAATCAAAAATTTGCTCTAAGTGTTTGGTGTCGCGCTGCATTTTGGTGTAAATCGAGTACAAATGTTTGCTGCGCCCCGAAACATCGAATGAAACCAACCAACGTCCAAGTTCGCGGTCTGTCTCGAGGTTTTTTAAAAGGTCGTTGATGGCACGCTTAACGTAATCGTCGCGCTCGGTTTGCTTTAATCGAATCTGGGTTGCCAGTTCTTTGTAGGCTTCAGGCTCGAGGTATTGAAAACTGAGATCCTCGAGTTCCCATTTGATCTGCCCGATGCCGAGTCGGTGCGCAAGCGGCGCGTAAATGTCGCGGGTTTCTTTGGCGATGCGCACCTGTTTTTCAGGAGTCATGCTGCCCAGGGTGCGCATGTTGTGCAGACGGTCTGCCAGTTTGGCAATGATAATCCGCACGTCTTTGGTCATGGCTACAAGCAGTTGCCTTAAATTCTCGGCTTGTTCATCCTCGAGCACGTCTTTGGCGCGTTTGGACAGTTTGGAAACTTTGGTTTCGCCCTCGACAATCCGTGCAACCACCTTGCCAAATTCGCGTTCGACATCCTCGAGCGTCGCGCTGGTGTCCTCGACGGTATCGTGAAGCAGTCCCGCCAGCAGGGTGTCCACATCGGGTTGCAATCCCGCCAGAATCGCCGCCACCGCCACCGGATGCGTGATGTACGGCTCGCCCGATTTGCGCAGTTGACCGTCGTGGGCAAAGGTCGCAAAACGGTACGCCAGTTCGACTTTGGCACGTTGCGCAGCATTTAAATACTCGAGTTTTTCCAGTAGTTCTGGATAACCGTGCATCGAGAGCAACGCCTCGCCACCAAAAGTGCGCCATTCGCTGGGGAACGGCACTGCCTGATCGGTGTGGCTGGCTTTGCTGGTGCTCATGGTTTGCAGTGTAACGTCCCAAGGCAAAATCTGTAAAACCAGGACGTAAACTAAAGCCTGTGAAACCCGAGCCGTTACACCCTCAAAAAGTTTTGATCACGCTCGAGTCTTCAATTGGCGTTCAATCTCGCGGGGCGGCGTTAAAAAGCTATCTCGAGGAATTGCTGCAAAGCCTGGAGCAAAGTTTGGCTCGAGCATTTGCACCCGTCACCTTGTTGGTTTTGAATCAGGGCGATTGGGTTAAAAACGCGCCTTATCCATATGGTTTCACGTTTTATCGCCGCCTGAAAAACGCTCAAGGTGTTATTTTTGCGCCCGCCGATTACCCCGCCCGAATGCTCTGGACGTACCGCGAGGTGATTTTGCAAGCTCAAAAAACAGGCATCAACGCCCCAGGCACGCTCGAGGAATTCTTTGATTTAACGCTCGGTCACGAACTGGGTCATGCGGTTGCCGATCAACTCGAGCTGAGAATGAAAATACGCTGGATTAACGAATTTATGGCAACTTTTTTGTACCTGCTGGCGTTAAAAAACACCAACCCAGAGGCGCTGGCGCGGGTGTT
>JANLWR010000234.1:0-1538 GCA_031364625.1 Deinococcales bacterium
TGGACTTGGGCAAGCTACCAATGAAAAACTTGTGATCAACACCAAAAGACTTAACTTCCCTAAATTTCTTTGCAGCATAAACATGCCTCCTTTTGATCCCAAACCAACGCTTTGCGAAGGCTCGAGATCACTCTGAAGCAAGCCACTTAATCTGGACTTAGTGGCTCGAGGTTGGTCTAGAACCTCGAGTCTCAAGATTGTATTTCGTGTTACGCTACCCAGACGTTTTGCTGGCTCGAGATTCTAAATTAAACTTGTGAAACACAACTTGGAAATGTTTCCAGTAAACTGAAGTTACAAGCAAGGGTTTTGAAGGGATTGGCGTGAAACTGACGATTCAAGAGGTTGCCGAAAAAGCGGGCGTTGGCGTTGGCACAGTCTCGAGGGTGTTAAACAACCACAAAAGCGTGCGCCCCGAAACCCGAGAACGGGTGCAGTCCGCCATGTTTGAGATGGGTTTTGTGCCAAACCCGCACGCCCGTCGCGTGGCGGGCGGTAAAAGTTACACGGTTTCGATTATTTTGCAAGTCATTGGCACAGAATTTTACTTACGACTGTTAAATGGTCTCGAGAAAACTTTAGAGGCACATCGGTATGACAGCGCCCTGTTCCCACTGATTGGACGCGAACGCATCGAGCGTTACCTTAACTCGAGCACTTTGGCGTACCAATCCGACGGCATTGTCATGGCAACCCACAACCTGGGCGAGTTGTACCCAGACGGTAAGCTGCCAACCCGTCAACCCGTGGTGATTGTGGACGGTTTGAACGAGAATTACGACAGCGTGTATTTGGACAACCGTTTTGGCGGCGAACTTGCCGCTCGAGCCTTATCGGATTTTGAAGGCGAAATTTATGCGATCAGCGTGCATCAAGATATTGATGAAGTCTTTGCGAAGACAGTTTTTGACGAACGCATCGAAGGTTTTAAAGCCGCGCTCGAGGAGGAGGGTAGACCACTGCCCGAGTCTCATATCAGCACGGTGTCATTCAACTTGGACAACGCCAGAATTGCCGCCCGAGAGATTTTAGAAAACACCACCATACCAGTGAATATTTTTGCCGCAGCCGATTTGGTCGCGCTTGGGGTGCTCGAGGAAGCCGCACGGCTCAATCTCGAGGTTGGACGTGACGTGCGCGTGATCGGGTTTGACGATCATCCGTGGTCGGCGGAACGTGGTTTGACCAGCGTGCATCAACCCGTCGAGGCGATGGGCGCGGCGGCGGCAGAATTGCTGGTGGACAGGCTTTCGGGTTATGACGGAGCGCCGCGCAAAGTACGGTTTGAACCGCGCCTCGTCGAACGTGCGTCAACTTTGCATTCTGACGCCTGAGTTTCTCAAAACTCGAGCTGGGCAGCAAACTTAAAATCCATTGCCTGAATCTCGAGCTTCCGCTCGAGGACATTTACCGAGGCATAGAATTCTAAAAAACCTGCAATTTTGCTGACACTTTTCCCAACGCTCGAGCGTGTTAATCTCACCTCACCGCAGGAGGTAAGAATCATGACGATTACGGCTTTGACGCCAGTCTCGAGC
>JANLWR010000242.1:0-3538 GCA_031364625.1 Deinococcales bacterium
GCCACGCCGATCAAACCCTTGACCTTGGTTGGGTCTGGGCTGTTGCCCTGAAAGTGCGCCCAGGCGTAAGACCAGTTCAGACCGAATACGGCATTGCCAGCCTGCATGATCTTTCTCGAGTCATCGGTACGGGTTTCTGCCATTGAAAGCGGGCTGACTTTGGAGGTGTTGATTGCATTGACCCACAAATTGAGGGCTTTGCGTCCGGCTTCGGAGTTGACGTTGACTTTGCCATTTTGCAGCACTTCACCGCCCGCCGCCCAGAAGGGTTGCAAGAAAGTGCAGACCGCGCCTTCAATCGGTGCGCCCTGGAAATTTAAGCCTTGCAATTGCGGATTGTTCTCGCCTTTGGTCACGGTTTGGGCTTGGCTAATGACCTCTTCCCAGGTCTTAGGCACTTTGAGGTTGTACTTTGCCAGCAAATCTTTGCGGTAGTACAAAAATTGCGTGTCGGTGGTGGCAGGCAGCGCCCAAATCTGACCATTGATTTTGTCGGCATTGATTGGTCCTGGCAAGTACCCAGTCAAGAATTCCTGGGTTTGTTGCGAACCACCCAAATACTTATCCATCGGCTCGAGCCAACCTTGCGATTGGAATTGGGCTGGTCGGATGACATCAATCAAAAACGCGTCCAAGCTCGAATCTTTAGCCGAAAGCACCGTGGTTAAGTATTGGTTTTGCAATTCTGAGGTTGCGCCGCCAAGCTCTTGTTTGACCTCAATGTCTGGATTGGCTTTTTCGAATCGGTCAAAAATCGGGCGCATTAAATCTGGGCGAAAAGTAGAACCGAAAAATACGGTGATCGTGGTTTTGGATTGGGCTGTGGCGGCTGAAAGCACCAGAGCGCCTGCCGCCAAACCAAACGCTGCTAATGTAGCAATCTTTTTTGTATTCATACGTCCTCCTCCACAGGTTGACCCTTATGGATTGTGTTGCACAATCTATGCTTCCGCTCGAGTTTAACACTTCAAAGCTGCTGGTCAAGCATTGCCCACAACATTCAAAAATGACCTGTACCCGATTGCAAATTGCCTTGATTGGAACTGCACAGCACAGTCTCTCGAGCTGTAAAAGTCGGTCTTTTTCAAACCAGTGATTTGCAGATTCCCAGGGCTTCTCAAACGATGACGCCTCGAGTCAAACGAAGGCTCAGGCTCGAGAATCAAAAACTTGGAACGTTAAGTCACAAAACCGCGTATTGTGTAAACATGAGCGCCCGTCTAATCTTGATTGAGGTTTTGGTTTTTATTGGTTCGTTCGCCGTTTCTTGGTTGCTGCGCAAGCTCTTGGGACGATTGATCCGAGGTTGGAAGGTTGGTTTGTGGGGATTGCTGTTTGGTTTGGTCGGTGCTGTTTTGACCGTCTTGGGCTTGGAAGTCCTCAGTTTTGATTTTCAATTTGTTGACCTTGGTGACGGTCTTAATTTTGTGCTTGTGGCAATACGGTTGTTCGGTTTGACCGCTTTGGCGGCAGGTTTTATTGGTGCGATTGTTGCCAGTTTTGGACCCAGAAAGAAAAAAGCCCTACCTCCAGAATCACCACAAAACCCTTAACGCAAAGATTTTACCATTGCCTCTATTGCCGCCGACAAGCCGCTTGGGTTTGTTCCACTGCCCTGCGCCATGTCGGGTTTGCCACCGCCCTTACCGTCAACAAACGGCAAACCGACTATCAAAACATCATTCGCATTGACACTCGAGCCAACACCGCAAGCCACGGCAATCAAGGCTCGAGTGCCGTCAACTGCGCCCAAAATCCCGATTGCGCCCGCCCGAGCAGCAATGGCTTTTGTTACCTCAACCAATAAGCTGGCATCCTCGAGTGTGTGAACCACCACTGGAAAAGATTTCTCGAGCAAACTTGCCGCCAGTATTTCGGCGTGCGCCGTTTTAAGACTCGAGAGTTTTTTTTTGCTGGCACTCAATTCCTCGAGCAGGGCTTGGGTACGGGCTGGAACTTGCTCGAGGGCTGTTGAGATTTTAAGCCCGAGATTGCTGACAAAATCGTGCTTGAAATGGTAATCGCTTAAGCACCGAGCGCCACAAATAAAATAAACGCGGGTTGCGCCCGATTTGATCCGCTCGAGTTTAAGAATTTTGACCATGCCAACCTCGCCACTCGAGCGCAAGTGTGTGCCGCCGCAAGCGCTGAAATCATAATCGCCAATTTGCACCACGCGGATTAAGCCCGATACTTTTGGTGTGCGGCGCAGTGGCACGTTTCCAATTTCGGAATCATGGACTTCATAGGTTGTAATTTCATGATTCGCCCAAATCGCCTGGTTGCAAATTCGTTCTGCCTCGAGCGCCATTTCTTCAGTGATGGTTTGCTCGAGGTCGAGCGTGCAAATGCTGCGTTCCATGTTGACCGCGATCACATGGGCGTCTTGGCGATAAAAAGCTTGTCCCAACATGTGCTCGCCCGTGTGTTGCTGCATGTGATCAAAACGCCTCGACCAGTCAATTGTGCCAGTCACCTCAGCCCCAACCTCGAGCGACACCTGACCTTTGAGCACATGAACAATCTGGCTCTCCCCTTTTGACTCACGCACGTCTATAACTCGAGATTGATTTACAAATCCTGTGTCGAAGGGTTGACCTCCTGCGGTCGGGTAAAACGCGGTTTGGTCAAGCGAAACCTCGGTATTGCCCGAAACCACAGCAACCTCGAGCACAGATGCTCGAAACTCAGTCAGGTAAGAATCTTCTCGGTAGAGTTTTTTGATGGTCGGTATCATTTCCCTCGAGTATAAAGGCTGTGCAACGCCTCAAGCTTCCAAGGCTGTTAAACTCGGAGGTGTGAACTCAAACTCGAGTCAACCAAGTCGTTTTAAAATCAATTCGGTGTTGTTGATGGGTTTGCTGGCAATGTCTTTTGCCGCCATTTTTATTCGGCTGTCCGTCAACGCCTCACTCTCGAGCGACGCCACTTTTGGCGTGGTGATTGCCGCTGGCAGAATCCTTGTCGCGGCGCTGGTCGCCACACCTTTCGGCATTCAAACCCTGAAGCACGAACAAGAATCCCTCGAGCCTCGAGTCTTTCAAAAAGCTTTTCGATTAAGCGTTTTTGCGGGCATTGCCCTGGCTGGACATTTTACCTTCTGGATTGTCAGTCTGGGTTTAACCTCGATTGCCGCCAGCACCGCCATCGTGACCTCAAATCCGTTGTGGCTGAGTCTTTACGCCTGGTTGGTCTTGAAACAAAAACCCAGTCAAATGGTCATTTTTGGGCTACTGGTGACTTTTGCGGGCGGCATTCTGATTGGTATTGGTGATGCCAGCAATACCGGAGGGTTTCAAAATCCACTCTTAGGCGACGGCTTGGCACTGCTCGGCGCATTTGCGGGGGCAGCCTATTATTTGCTCGGACGCAACAGCCAGCATTTGGGTTTGAGCCTGCGCAGCTACGCTGGCATCACTTACGGAACTGCGGCGCTGGTTCTTGCCCCGATGCCATTTTTGTTTGGCTTGCAACCATTTTCGTATCCGCTCGAGACGTACTTCTGGATGATGCTGCTTGGACTTATTCCGCAACTGAT
>JANLWR010000245.1:0-4008 GCA_031364625.1 Deinococcales bacterium
ACTCGAGACGCTGCGCCACGACGACGGCGGGTGGGGCTTCTGGAGCGAAGCTAACAGTACACTCGAAATGACCAGCCAGGTCGTGCTGGCGCTGGCTCGAGCCAAAACGGCAGGCGTGAAATTTGATGCCTACCTGCTCGACGGCGCGGTCAACTGGTTGCGTCAACATTTGAACGACTCAGGCGGACAACGTGGCGCTCGAGCCGTGGGTTTCCGTGCGCTGGCTGAAGCCGGTGCGCCGATGACCGAACTGATGGTGCAATTTTCCGAACTGCGCGACCTCGAGCCTTACCATTACGCGCAGTTGGCGCTGGCGTACCACAAACTTGGTCAACTCGAGAATGCCCGCAAGATGATGATTCGCCTGAAGGCATCGCGCATCGAAACCGATAGCAATGTGCGTTGGGAGAGACCAAACCGCGAATACCGTTGGTACTATTACTGGGAAGACAACCCAGTGCTGGTGACTGCCGTGGCGCTCGAGGCACTGGCAAAGATCGAACCGAGCAGCAAATTGATTCCCAAAACCATCAATTACCTGTTGCAAAACCGTCGCGGATACTGGTGGGTTTCCACGCAAGACACCGCCGCCACCGTGATCGCCGCGCTGGCATTACCCAAACCAAAAACCGCCAGCCAGACTGTACGCATCATCTTGAACGGACAAGAAATTGCCCAAAAAACCATCGACGAAAAAGGGGCAACGCTCGAGCTTGACCCGAAGCTGAACAAGGGCGACAACACCCTGGAAGTCAAAGGCGACCTGAACTATGCCGCCAGCCTCGAGTACGTGCGCGAACCCGAACGCCTGACCGCCGAAAACACGGGCATAGCCGTTGTGCCAACCTATTACAAACTCGAGAAACGTTGGAACGAAGACGCCAAAAACTGGGATTTTATTCCAGAACCCCTGATTCAAAACGGTGTCGCGCAAACGGTCAAAGTTGGCGACATGATCGCCGTCAACATTCACGTCAAACCCGAATCGGGCAGTATGCGCCACCTGCAAGTGATTCAACCCGTGCCAGCAGGCTTTAGCGCCGTCAAGGAAAACGGTTGGGACATCTACCCAGGTCGGGCTGTCGAAATGCGCCCTTACTGGCGTTGGTGGTACTGGTACTCGGGGCGCGAACTGTACCAAGACCGCGTTGAACTGTACGCCGACACCTTTGGCGGCGAACAAGAATTTAACGTGATTTTACGCGCCCAAACGCCAGGCACGTTCACGGCACTGCCAACCACCGCCGAACTGATGTACGACCCGAGCGTTCGAGGACGCTCGAGTGCGGCGACATTGACAATTAAAGAGTGATACCGGGTACAAGCGAAAATTAAAAATCCCATGTCATACCAAGCTTCGAGAAGTCGAAATTTGACGTGAACGCGGGGAAGCCTACCCGAGCTTACAAACCAAGCTCGAGCCGCAATTTGACGGTATCTCCCTCTTCAAGGTTTTCTGCTTTTCGCACGATGGCTTTGAGGGGAACAATGTAGAGATCATCTTTGGGAAACAACGAGGTTTTCCATTCGGTTTCACCAATTTTCACCCTGACTGGAATCATGCCCCAGCCGTAAGTCACAAACTTTGACGCGGCTTTCAGATCAAGGCATTGATCTATTGGAACGGTCACGAAGTAAAACGGCGAAGGACCTTTCCAGTACCAAATATCGCCGCTAAACTCGAGGATCATTGAACCAGTATAACGAAAGCTCAAGAAGCGATGCTGCCCGTGAGGTGCATTTTGGCATCAAGAAGCGATGCTGCCCGTGAGCGACCATGCCTGAAGCGCCGCAAGCCCGTCAGGTGCTATCTTTAAGCGGCAAGACAGGTGCATTTTATGGTCAAGACAGGTGCGTTTTGGAATCAAGAAGCGATGCCGCCCGTAAGCGATATTCATTGTTGGTTTAAATCTGGCATTTTCCAACCACGAAATTTGTAATAGCGTTCTTTGGGTTCGGCAGTGAGGGGGTGAATCCCATTTTTGGGTAACCACCAACCGTGAATAACCAAAACCAAAATGGTGCTTAGACCCAACAGTCCATAAAACCAAGTGCGTCCAAACAATGCAGACAATAAAACAGCGAAACCTGTAAACAAAAAGACCTTTGTCACCCTGCGCCATTTGGGAGTTTCTTGTTCAAAGTGTCCAAAAAGAATGTTTCCCAAAGCAAAAATACTGGTGATGATGGCAATCTCAAACCAATAGTTGTTCATATCAACCTCCAAAATGTTGCACCTAAAATATACTTTAGGTATACCTAAATTGCAAGTCATCCAATACCACAATGGTCAAAACACCATTCCACATGTGTTCTGCGCCTCTTCACCCTTGAATGAACTCCAAATTATAGATTGCTCGAACTACATTGTTTACAACTCTGGCTTTAAGCTCGAACAACCGAAACTGCCTTGCTCGAAAAATACTGCTTGAGAAGCAAGTCAGATTTTCTTAAATTTGTTTCGCCCAGCGTTCCTGCACGGCATTCGCCAACCAAGCGCTGACATCTTGGGTGTTCGCCCCAGGCGTGAAAATTCCGTTGACACCAATCGCCTCGAGCTTGGGAATGTCCTCGTCGGGAATGATGCCGCCGCCAAACAGCAAAATATCGTTGGCGTTGCGTTCCGACAGCAATGCCCTGACTTCGACAAAATAGTGCATGTGCGCCCCAGAAAGGACGCTTAAACCAATAGCATCCACATCTTCTTGCACGGCGGCGTTGACGATCATTTCGGCGGTTTGCCGCAAGCCCGTGTAAATCACTTCCATGCCCGCGTCGCGCAGCGCTCGAGCAATAACTTTTGCGCCTCGGTCATGACCGTCCAGACCTGGTTTGGCTATTAAAACCCGTGCTTTTCGTTCCATAACATTATTCTAGCCGATTTTTAAGGACGTTCCGATTTTTTGCGACCTCGAGCGCCCAAATCGACAACCTCAGCGCCAAAAATCTTTTTCTTTTCGAGGTTGAAACGCAGCAAGGTTCGTTTTTGGTGCGTGCCGTGATGCCCGCACGCGCCAGGGTTGATGTACAAAATACCCGCAGCGTCACGTTCAATCCTTAAAATATGCGAGTGACCGCAGACCAGAATATCGGGTTTCTCGGCGTTTATCGAGGCTCGAGCGATGGGGTCATAACGTCCTGGTGTGCCAACAATATGGCGTATCAAAACCTTAAAACCTTCGCGCCTAAGCACCTGTTCTTCTGGGATGCTCGAGAATGTCGCGTGAGAATCTATATTGCCGATCACGGCAACCACGGGCGCAACAGTTTCGAGTTGAGCAATAATCTCGAGCGAGCCAAGATCGCCCGCGTGCCAGATTTCGTCCACGCCCGCCAGTGCCTCGAGAATATCCGCGCCTATAAAACCGTGGGTGTCTGAAAGTAAACCAATTCGCACCAGTAAATTCTACCTCGAGATTCGCACGGTTCTGAATACCTCGAGATTCGCACGGCTTCGCTCTAAACTCTGCCTTCTCTTGGAACGCTTTTCTCGAGCATCGCGTAGTGTAATGCAAAGGGTTCATTCAAAACCCTATGGAGGCAAAAATATGGGTATTGGAATTTTATTGATGATTGCTGGTGTGGCAGCGCTGGTGGCAGCAAATGCAAACAAACAATTCGTTGGCTTTCGTGGTTTGGGCATTGCGGGTTTAGGACTTGGACTACTTATTTTTATCGGAGCGCAAGCTTTTGTCAGCGTTCCCGTGGGTAGCGTCGCCATTGTCGTCAATCGCCAGACGGGTTTAAAACCGGGGGCGCTCGAGCCAGGGGCGCACATTGTGCTGCCAGGCATCGAAACCCCATTTTATTACAACACCCGTTTGCAAGAATTGACCCTCTCGAGGCGCGGTGAGGGCGGTGCGGACATCGACGAGAGCATCAAGGCACTCTCAAAAGAGGGACTCGAGATTTCGGCAGATGTGACCGTGCAATTTCAGATCATTCCCAGCAAAGCGCCCGACCTTCACAAAGAAATTGGCACAGATTACATCAGTGTGGTGATTCGTC
>JANLWR010000248.1:0-6576 GCA_031364625.1 Deinococcales bacterium
AATCCGCTCGAGCCTGGGTGAAAACGCCATCAGCACCACCGCGAACGGTTATGCACTGGGCAATTTGGGCAGTGACCTCGAAGATTTTTTAAAAGACGGCAACACCAAACTCTGGCGCGGCGTTTACTTGGAAGGTCTGACGCTCGAGACTTCGGATACGGTGCGTGAAAGTCTTTACCTGGCACTCCGAACCCGTGCCGAGGCATTGCTCGAGACTGATCCTGTAGAAATGACTCGGGTTGGTCGGTTGCTGTGCGAGGCTGACCCTTACGATCTCGAGGCGGTCCGGTTAACGGTAATGGGTTTGCGTTCCCAGCAGAACCACCGCAGCCTCTCGAGGTTTTATGACCAAGCCCGAACGCGGTTTCTCGAGATTGGTGAAACGCTGCCCGAAACCTGGCAAGAATTTCTGTTACCTGTTACGAGCGGTTGAAAACCTCAACAGAAAGTTGATCGCACTTCGAGCGACACAGTTGCGCCAAATGAGGTCAACACGCGTCAATTTACTGATCGACAGCAAAAAAAATCAATTCGACTATGATGAATTGCATGGATCGTATTTCTCGAGAAGCACAACTAAACCCTGAGTTGCTGCAAATCTCGAGACGTTTGACAGGTTTGTCCATGAAACGTCCTGGACTGGCGTTTGGCGTACACGGCGAACCTGGTATTGGCAAAACGTATGCCACACTGACGTTACTGCGCGGTGTGCCGTATCAATCAATCAGTGTTCATACGACACTGTCACTTGAGAACATTCTTCAGCGAATTCCGCGTCCAAAAAAAATTACACTTTGGCTCGAGAAAATTTTGGAGCGTTTGAAAAACAATGAATCTCTCGAGACTGGAATTTTAAATCAAGCGCTCATCGCGCTTCTGGCAGCCAATGCACCAATTATTTTGCAAGTCGAAGATTTGCATGAAGCCAGCTTCGAGCGGCTCGAGTTCTTCAAGCAACTTGCGCTTGGTGTGACTCGAGTACAAGGGGTTGGCTTGATTGTCACCAGTCGGATTCAACCACCCGAAGGCTTTGAGGCAATTCGGCTTTCAGCCCTCAATCGTGAAGAATCTGATACGCTCTTGGAGGCTGAAGCCAGCGCAAAATTGCCCCGAGAGGCATTGGCATGGTTGTTTGAACGAGCCACCGGAAATCCATTGTTCACGCTCGAGTTTTTTCGTCTTCTGGCACGCCAGGGTTCGCTGTGGAATGATGGACAATCCTGGCGCTTTCGGACACCAGAACACGGTACATTGCCCAGCACAGTTGAGGCGTTGATCGAACACATGCTTCAAGAGTCAAGCTTGACCCCCACGCTTCAGGCTGTGCTGGCTGCGAAAGCCATGCTGGGTTTAAATCTTGATGAATCTGCCTGGAGGCAAGTGGCAGGATTAAATCTTGGTGATTGGATGGAAGCTCGAACCATACTTCAATCTCGAGGGGTATTGGCAAACGATGAGTTCAGCCATCCATTGTACCGCGAAGTGGTTGAGCATGGCATCCCAATTGAGCAGCGCCGCATGTTTGCCCGCAAAGCAATTTCAGTGTTCAAAGATGATCCAGCATCGGTGACAAAGTTTGTGGATGATGCTGAACTCGAGCCTTTTGCTGCACTCGAACTTCTCGAGCGTACAGCGTTGCGGGTGAAAAAACTGGGTAATGAAGCATTGGCGGGGCAATTGCTTGCCAAAGCCGTAAAGTACCAGGTTGGCAACGAGCAAGGAAAGTTGGCGCTTGAAGCGGCGATCCTTTTAAAACAAAGTGACGAGAAAACGTCCTTGCAACTTTCAAAACTGGCGTGTGAAACACTGAATGATGCAACAGAAGCTGTTTTTACTTACGCGTCTACCCTTGCCATGCGAGGGAATTTAATTGATGCCGAAAAAGCACTCTTGCAACTCTCTGCGGACAAGCACAGCACAACCTGGCTTGAGGAATTGATTGCGATTAAAGCGGTGGCTCGAGATGCAAGAGGTGTGGTTGAACTTTGGAACCAACACCCAGAAACTCGAGATCAATTTTCAACGAGCACACGGATTAGAGTTTCAAGCTCCCTGATGAGGTTTGGTAAGGTTGAAGAGGCATTGTCAATGGCATTTTCGATATTGACCAGACAAGATATTTCGCCTCTAGAACGAGATGAGTTGCATTATCTTTTGGGTTGTTGTTATCACTTTTTAGATCAGGCTGAAAAAGCCGTGAATTTATTTCAAAGCTGTATCAGGTTTTTGCGATCAGAGCATAAACCACAACGACTTATCAATGTACTCAATGCGTGTTCTGGTGCTCTTATTGAAACCAACCAGCATCAAGAAGCGTTGCTTTGTTTAAACGAAGCTCTTGAAGTTGCAGCAATGTTAGGAAACCCACTTTCTTATGCTTGCACTCAATATGTTTTAGCTGACTTACTCATGGTATTTGGTGAATTTGTTAAAGCAGAAGAGCTTTTATTGGAAAGCAGAACCTTACTGTTGACCGTAAATCTTAGCGGCGCACTCATAGATTGCGAAACGTTCCTCAGTAATCTGTATCAGATTTCAGCATTTCCATTCAGTGCTTTATTGGCAGAGAAATACGCTTTATGTGCCTTAAAAAATGCGTACTTGTATGGTTATCCTCATTACATTAACGTAGCCTTGCGTTGTTTGGCAGCATCTGAAAATTGTAATGGTCGCCCGAAAAAGGGTTTGGTTCTTGCAGAACAGATTTTATCAAATGTAAACCCCGAAAGACTATGGGATTTACGTGAAAATTACCTCGTTTACGGTCAAAGTCTTGCAGCATTGGGACAAACAGGCGAAGCCATAACAGCGTTTCAAAAAGCAGAGACAGCAGCAAAACAAATTGGGGAGTTATACAAAGTACACCTGATTGGACTCGAGATAGATCGCCTTCATGATAACCTCGAGAGCGCCAAAGTCCGCCTTCAGTGGTTTCAAGAAAATGGCTTGATGAGCGGTTTCAACATCGTCTACCGTTACTTCCCAAAACTCAAAACCGAATCGCATCAAACATCAACCACCTCAAGCTCTGAATCCATGCCGCTTCTCGAGGTTTTGGGAAGTATGCAAATCACCCTCGAGTCTCAACCCACGCCCGTCCGTGGTCGCAAACGCCAAGAACTTCTGGCGCTTTTACTCGAGGCTCGAATCTCTGGGCGCGGTGAAGTTTCCAAGCTCGAGTTGAACGATAAACTTTATCCAGATGCGGACGAATTGCAATCCAACGCGGGCATCCGTGATGTGATTTATCAAATCCGCTCGAGCCTCGGTGAAAACGCAATCACCACCACCGCAAACGGTTACGCGCTGGGCAGTTTGAAGTCTGATGTTGAAACCTTCCTCGAGACTGGCAACACCAGACTTTGGCGCGGCATGTACTTGGAAGGATTACTGCTCGAGACTTCGGATACTATACGTGAAAGTCTTTACTTGGCATTGCGAACCCGTGCCGAGGCATTGCTCGAGACTGATCCGCTCGAGGTGACTCGGCTTGGTCGGTTGCTGTGCGAGGCTGACCCTTACGATCTCGAGGCGCTGCGCTTAACGGTAATGGGTTTGCGTTCCCAGCAGAATCACCGCAGCCTGTCAAGGTTTTATGACCAAGCCCGAACGCGGTTTCTCGAGATTGGTGAAACGCTGCCCGAAACCTGGCAGGAATTTCTGTCACCTGTTACGAGCGGCTGACACGCACTTTTTCTGGTGCAAGGGCATACTCGAGGGCTTCGGGGAGTGTCATGGCGCGTCCACTGATCCACGCCAAATTCCACTCGAGATCGGGCACACGTTTGCGGGCTTTATCCGTCCAGTGTTCGATTCGTTCGCCGTCAGCGGGTGCCCATTGATAGCCGTTTATCTCGCGGGTTGCTTCGACCGTTCCCCAAAGTCGAGCCGCCCGTAACAAGGTTACTTCCTCAAATTCTGGAGCGGTCAACGAGGCAGCAAATTTGGCAAGCGCTTCAATAATCACGCCCTTGTATTCGAGCTTTATCGCCAGAGTGAGGGCTTGACTGAGAATCGATTGCGCATTTGGGAAATCGTTTCGTTCCAGAATCAGTACACCATAGATTTGAAGCAGCAGGGGTTCCCAAAAAAAACCTGGATGCTGCCGACAAATTGCCAGCGCTTCTTCGGCAAGTTTTTGTGCTTTATCGTGATTCCGCAGCGCCAGGAAAGCGTCAGCCAGTTGAAATAGCGTTGCGCTCAATAACCACGGATCGTTCAACTGGCGGCTTAAAGTGAGCGCTGCCTCCAAGACCTCGAGCGACTCCTGGTACTTCCCTTGTTTGATTGACACTTTGCCCTGGTGCATCAAAATTAAAGCCTCCCAGTTGACGTTCTTGCTTTTTCGGCTCAGAGCGATGGCTTCGGAAAGCCACACTTGACATGGCTCAAAGACACCACTTTCCCAAGCCATCGTAGAGCCGCCGTGGAGGGCAAAGAACCGTAGTTCGGGTTCAACCTCCCCTGGTAGTACCAAAACCGCCTTGAACCATTCCAATCCTTCGCGCTGATAACCCTTGGTTTCCCAGAACCATCTCAGGCGAAGTGCCAATTGCAAAGCCTCTTTGGTCTTGACGTTGTC
This sequence comes from Deinococcales bacterium, assembly GCA_031364625.1. Lineage (GTDB taxonomy): Bacteria > Deinococcota > Deinococci > Deinococcales > JAAFIG01 > JANXTZ01. The sequence continues at coordinate 4,583 of JANLWR010000248.1, forward strand.
GATTGCCCAGCGCAATGTTGCCCGCAGATTGCCAATTTCAGACTCGAACCAGTTCAGGTCAATATCTTCATGCTTCAGGGATGCTTCCAAGCAATACTCGAGATGTACACCTCGAGCCGCTTCCAGTTCTTGGTGAACGATCAGTTGCTCGAGGGCGTACTCCCGCAACGTCTCGAACAACGTATACCGTTCACCATCGCGTTGGATCAAGTGTCCATCTAGCAACGTGTGCAAATCGGTGTCTCGAGCCTCACAGATACTCAAGGTGGCTGCGGAATCAAAGCCACCGACGAAAATACCAATGTGCCGAAAGATTCGTTTCAAGCGTTCCTCGAGCCGTTCGTAACTCCAAGCGATAGCGCCCTGCAAGGTTCGTTGACGTTCCGGGTGATCTATTGGTCCAGCACCCAATGCAGCTAAAACCTGGTTTCTTAATTGCGTTGCGAGTTCTTCGGGGCTGGCATGACGCAACCGTACTGCCGCCAACTCGAGTGCAAGTGGCAAGCCCTCGAGCCGTGTGACGATCTCGACAATTGCATTGGCGTTGTGAGGATTGAGCTTAAATTTGGGATCGAATGCCCGAACGCGCTCGAGGAACAAACGCACGGCTGGGTTGTCGGTAAAATGGACAGTTTTTGGTAACGGCAAAGGCTCGAGCGACCATTCCTGCTCGCCGTACAAACGCAACGCGGTGCGGCTGGTCGCCAGCACCCGCAAGCCAGAACACTGCTCGAGCAAACCCGAAAGTGCTGGGGCGGCGGTCAGTAGATGCTCGAAGTTATCCAGAATCAATAACAGTTTCTTATCGCGCAAAAAAGTTTGCAAGCGTGAAACTCGAGATTGTATGCCACCGTCAACCAATCCAAGTCGCCGAATGACACTCGGCATGACTTGTTCGGGATTGTCCAAGGCGGCGAGGGGTACAAAGTAAATCCCATCAGCAAAACCATGACTCAATTCTTGTGCCAGTTGCAATGCCAGCCTGGTTTTGCCCATTCCAGGCGATCCGGTCAGGGTGAGAAGACGTGTTGGGGCGTGAAGCAGAATTTCGCTCAGACTGGCGAGTTCAGCCTCACGCCCAATCAATGCTGTCAATGGCAATGGGACTTGATTGGCTGGCATTTTGGCAGCGCTCGAAGCTCGAGAAACCGTTGGACTGGTTGTTGCCAAACGCAAAAAACGCTCGAGATCAGTTGCTTCAATCTCGAGATGCTGCGCCAGGCTCTCCGCCACCACAGCCGAAGGACGGCGATAACCCTCTTCAATTTTTTGAATGGTCACAGGCGCACAACCCACCAACCGCGCCAATTTTTTCTGGGTCAACCAGAGTTCCTTGCGCCGCTCGCGTATCCAATTGCCCAAGGTGATGCCTTCCATACCAGGACAGTGTATGTCTTTTGGTACGACTTGGGGTACTAAAAAACCGTAGCGCCGTCTGGTACGCGTGATGTTCAATGGTCTTGCCCTTGGTGCTCAGACCACCAGGGCAGGAGGAACACGCATGAAAACATTCAACCCAAACAAACTCGTCCTCAGTGTTGCCCTTGCCGCCGCCGTTGGGATGGTCGCATTCACCGTGACCCGCGCCCAAACCTCGAGCCAGAACCCTGAAGCTACGCTGTTTGATGGCACACTCTCGAGTTACGCCAAACTGGATGCCAAAGGCAACGTGCTCGAGGCGGGTGTGGTCGTTCCAATGGGCGTGATCGAGAACGCACCAATGTCAATGGACATGTCCAAACCGATGATGCTCAAAGCCGACGCGGTGCTCGAGTTTCCCGAAGTGGTTCGCAAGACGACCTTTTTGAATCATTTGGGTCTGTTCTGGAATCCAGTCGGTCACAACCCAAGCACACGTTACGGCGCTCCACATTGGGATTTTCACTTTTTCACGATTCAACCCGCGCAGGCTGCCGCAATTGATTGCACCGACCTTTCGCAAGGCGACCCAAAAGCGATCGCGCCTGGCTGGTTGCCGCCCGTGCCGCCAAACG
>JANLWR010000269.1:0-5274 GCA_031364625.1 Deinococcales bacterium
TCTATTGAATCTATGCATGAAATTTGATTAAGCTTGTTAACTTTTTCTGCACATTTTTTTGTATTTGTCTGCAGCACAAAATGCAACGACGGCGGGGCAGCCGTGGTGCATTTTATGCTGCAGACAAATAAAAAAGTTTGCAAAAGTTAACAAGCATATCATAATTGGATGCATCGTCTCGATAGCGACGGTTTGGAGTTAAAGGGTTAATAATGAGTCCACAATGATATACCACACTGGTGGCTTATATTGAACAATAATCACGTCGACAACGTTAGCAGTTATGGCGTCCCAAGCACAGATCTCAACCCTTTAACTGACGAACGGCATTTACGAAATAACAAGTCTGATATTATACTTCTATTATCCATATTTTGTTTAAGGCGTAAAACAATACGTTTTGCGACCTAAACAAAGCATTAAAATGAAAGTAAATAACAAATTTCTTTCGGTATGGAGCGAAACCTGTTCGTCCGTTTTACGGCTAAATCAATGAATGTGATTTGATATATTTATATTTTTTTATATTTTAGAAACAGTCTTGGCTATAATGCAAGCTTGAAAGAGGTCGCTCGAGTTGAAGTTGGGGCGCATCCGAGTGCAATGGCGCTTTCCCCTGATGGCAAGAATTTATTTGTGACGAACACCAACGCCAACAGCGTCAGCCAGATTGACACCGCCAGCAACAAAGTCAGCGCAACCCTCAACCTCGAGCCTTACGCGGGTGCTCCCGCCGGTTCGATGCCAACTGCTTTGGCTGTTGCGCCAGACAACAAAACGCTGTATGTGACCCTCGGCGGCGAGAATGCCGTGGCAGTGGTGGACATCGCAAGCGGCAAAGTTTCTGGGCGCATTCCGACGGCGTGGTTTCCGAGCGCGATTGCCCTTTCCAAAGACGGCACGTTCCTGTTTGCCGCCAACATGAAAGGTCTGGGCGCAGGACCAAACCCGCAAGGACCCATTCCCGACAAACGCAACCCAAGCGAACAATACATTGCGGCGATGGCTCGAGGCACAATATCTGTAATTCCGACACCCGACGCCAAAACCCTCGAGATGTACAGTGCAACGGTGGCGAAAAACAACGGACTCGAGAATACCAAAGGCGTTCTGGCTCGAGCCGCCTCAAGCAAACCGCACGCCATTCCGCTTCGCGCTGGCGACCCCAGTCCGATCAAGCACGTGATTTATGTGATCAAAGAAAACCGTACCTATGACCAACTGTACGGCAGCCTGAAAGAGGGCGACGGCGAACCCAGCCTCGAGTTGTTTGGACAGGACGTAGCGCCCAACCACCGCGCCCTGGCGCTCGAGTTTGGTTTGTTCGATAACTTTTACGCCGATGCCGAAGTCAGCGCCGACGGTCACAACTGGACGATGGGCGCGATTGCCACGCAATACACCCAACGCAACTGGGTGGCAAATTATTCACCCAGGGGTCGGGCTTACGATTTTGAGATGGGTTCAACCGCCAGTGCCCCAGCCAGCGGTTATCTGTTTGATCACGCCAAACGCGCTGGACTCGATTACCGTTCTTACGGCGAATTCAACGACTTTGCCAGCGCCGCACCCAACGTTAAACCAACACTTTTTGCCACCGCGCTCGAGGGTCGGATGTCAGCGACCTTCCCAGGTTATGACATGAACATCAGCGACCAGGTGCGTTTTGAAGCCTGGAAAAAAGAATTCGATGGCTATGTCTCGAGCGGTAAACTGCCGCAACTTTCGGTGGTGCGTCTACCTAGGGATCACACCAACGGCACTCGAGTTGGCTCACCGATTCCAGCCGCCTACGTTGCCGACAATGACCTGGCGCTTGGGAAACTTGTTGAAGCGATCAGCAACAGCGTTTACTGGAAAGACACCGCCATTTTCGTGCTCGAGGATGATGCGCAAAACGGTGCGGATCATGTGGATGCGCACCGTATGCCCGCGCTTGCCATCAGCGCTTACAGCAAACGAAACATTCGTGACCACACGATGTACTCGACCAGTTCGATGTTGCGCACGATTGAGTTGATTCTTGGCTTGTCACCGATGACGCAGTTTGATGCCGCTGCCACGCCAATGATCGCCGCTTTTCAAGACTCGCCAAACCTCGCATCGTACAAGGCAATCACACCCAAACAACCTCTTGATACCCAGAACACAATCCTCTCCTATAAAGCCAAACTCTCGAACGGTTTAAACCTGGCAAAAGCCGATGCGGTGAACGAACGGGTGTTCAACGATATTATTTGGCACGCCGTCAAAGGCGAGAATACCCCGATGCCAGCCGTCAAGATGACCTCAAGGGCAAACCCACTGAATCTCGAGGCACAACGCACTTACCGCCGTTGGAAAAACCTCGAGATGTCCAAACCAAGTGCTGCGGTGCAAACCACCGTGAACAACCTTTCCAAATCCGTTGGCTTGACCGACCCTTACGCCAGCGACAGTGTGACCCGTTAAACCCAGTCTCGAGATGCCAAAGCAAAACTTGGCATCTCGAGCAATTTTGAGGTGGAAGTATGAAATTTTTTGGAACTCTAGCGCTTGGTTTGATTGCAACGGGCATGATGTTTGCAAGCCAAGCCGCTCCGAATAACACTCGAGCCGCCACAAATGCCCTTTCGAGCGTCCCAGATCGCACAGGATGGGCTTCAACTCTAACGTTTGGCATTATTCCTGCCGAAGCCAGCCTTGAGTCCAGGGAGCGCTTTGAGCCGCTGATCGACCACCTCGAGAAAAAACTGGGTCTAAAAATCAAACCCTACTTTGGACCAGATTATCTGGCAGTGATTGTGGGCATGGCGTCGCAAAAACTTGATTTTGCCTACATGGGACCGCTGGCGTATGTCCAGGCGGCACAGCGCGGTGGGGCGGTGGCGTTCGCCAGGGAGAACACGATCAAAACTGGACTTGGTTATCATTCGTTGATCGTCTCGAGGGCGGACAGCGGCATCAAAACCCTGGCTGATGCAAAGGGTAAAAGTTTCGCGTTTGTTGATCCAGAGAGCGCCTCTGGCTATTTGCTGCCGTGGCTACATTTGGTGCGCGACCTGAAGATCAAACCCGAAACGTACTTTAAAAACCTGAGCTTTGGCGGTTCGCACGAAGCCAACATCGAAAGCGTGATCGAGGGCGAAGTGCAGGTTGCCGCCACCAATGACCGCGAAATTGACGTGGCGATTCGTGACGGTGAAATCAAGAACATCAAGGCGCTCAATATCTTGTGGACTTCCGAAACCATCCCCACTTTTCCGCTCGCGTATCGCAAAGACCTGCCGCCAAGTTTACAGAAAGCCCTGCGCGAAGCCGTGCTGTCATTCGACAACAAAAAAGCCCTCGAGCGAATTGGATTAAAAGGTTTTGCACCAGCCACCGATGCCCAATACGACCCAATCAGAGAACTCGAGGAAGCCAAAAAATCCTTGAAGTAAATACTAAATTTTAGCTGTCGTCAACTGATCCAAACTCGAGTTTGGATCAGATTTTTCTTCCGACCCCAAGGTATTCAAAACCTGCCGCCAGCATGGCTCGAGGCTCGAGCGCATTGCGTCCATCCAAGATCAATTTGCGCTGCATCAAACATCCTAGTTTTTTCCAATTGGCATTTTGGTATTCTGCCCATTCCGTCACCAGAATCGCCGCATCAACGCCAGTCAAACACCGATTCAGGTCACTCGAGAAGTCTATCTGTTCAAGTTTTAATGGCGTTGGGTCATGAGCTTTAACAATTGCGCCTCTGGCTTGAAGCTCGAGTGCGATGTCCACACCCAAAGATTCGCGCAGATCATCGGTGTCGGGTTTAAACGTCAACCCAAGCACCGCAATATGTTTCCCTCGAAAGCCACCAAGTCGCCGCTCGAGTTGTTGCAAGACCCGAAAACGTTGCTCGGTGTTGACCTCGATCACGGCACGAAGCAAACGAAATTCGTAACCACCGCGCAGGGCAATCTGCGATAAGGCTCGGGTGTCTTTGGGAAAGCACGAACCGCCGTAACCCAAACCCGCCTGAAGAAAATCGCCACCAATTCGTTTGTCTCGCTCGAGCACAGCCTTAACCTCACTTACGTCCGCCCCAGTTCCAGCGCAAACGTTGGCGATCTCGTTGATGAAACTGATTTTCATGGCAAGAAACGCATTCGCGGCGTACTTGGCAAGCTCTGCGCTTTCGGGGCTGATCTCGAGCATCGGAATGGTTTGTGCTGGACGGTATTGCTCGAGTGATTCAGGAACTCGAGCATCTTGCAACAGTGCATAAAGTTGACGCAAAAACTCGAGCGCCCAGGGTTCGCTTGCACCCAGCACAATTCGATCTGGAAATAACGCATCACGCAATGCCCGACCTTGACGTAGAAATTCTGGATTGCTGGCAACGGCAAACACGGCATTTGGCGCTCGAGATTCCAAAAAGGCTTTGATCTCGGCATTCGTTCCGACGGGGACAGTGGATTTCACCACGATCACCCGTGGGCTTTGGTCGAGCAGCGGTGCGATTTCCTCGAGTGCCGCGAAGATTTGGCTTAAATCAGCGCCATGTGCTGGGGTTGATGGCGTGCCGATTGCCAGCATGATGATGCTCGAGGATTTGATGGCGTGCTCGAGGTTTGCGGCGATGCAAATATTTTTTCGGCAGTTTTGAAAAGCGTTTTCAAGATCAGGCTCGAGAAATGGGATTCGACCAGACTGTAACGCTTGCAAACGCTCATGGTCGCGTTCAATCAAATGCACCCGGTGTCCAGCCAACGCCAACGCGACGGCACTCGAAAGTCCAACGTATCCAGCGCCAACCATCGTGATCTCGAGCAGTGTCATGCCCTCGAGAATGCCGAGTTTATGTCATGGTTTTGCAATCGAATCAAGCGGCTCAGTTCAATTTGATCCTCGGGTCCCGATTCGCGCCCAACCTGTCTTAAATGAAAGGCAAACGGTTTGTTGTGCCAAAAGAACTCCTCCCAATGATGTTGATACGCGTATGGAGAGTCTCGGCGTAGAAAACTTTGGGCGGTAAAATAGTTTTTTCGCTTTGGAATCAAACTGAAACGATCAGGCAAGGACAACGAAAATTTTTGCAACACATCAAAACCCGAGGTTGCAGATTCAAGATCAAAATGTAGTTGCAAATATTCGGTTTTGGCTTTTTGATAACGGCGTTGCACTCGAGAGCCGGTGTCACGGAATGTTCCAATTTGCAAAATGGTTTTCAGTGAAGCCGGAATCCGACTTCGTGCAAGTGTTCTATCCCACCAACTCATACCAATATCTGGCGTGAAATCCAGTGTCTCGAGC
>JANLWR010000271.1:0-1666 GCA_031364625.1 Deinococcales bacterium
ATTTTGGACACGATGCCTACATTAAGAGAAATGCGTCAGCGTGCTAACCTTACTCAAGAGCAATTGGCGCGTGAGGCGGGTATTTCTACTTCGATGATTCAAAAACTCGAGTGTGGAAAAACTGACGCGAGTGTGTCCACCGTTAAAAGCTTGGCGGCTGTCTTGGCAAATTCGCTAGGTGAATCTGTCAATATAGTATTGTTAAAACTCGTCTTGAACAAAGTGGAGGCATAAATGAAATCAGCTTTAAATCGAAAAATGATTCCCGCCATTGAATACGTCTGGCTCGAGAGTGAATTGAAGAAACTCGAGGTATCCCGATGAAATCCCGAATCGTTGGAAATTTTTTGCTTTCAACCACGAACAGCGCTGCTATTGAAATTAGTCGGATTGCCATTTTTAATGTCGAAGAGAATGTTGCAAAAACTAAGAAAGTTGCTTCATATTCGTTAAAGGTTTTTGTTGATTTTGGCGCAGCGTGTTCAGAATACGAAGATTTTTTCTTTGGGACTTCCGAAGAATGCGAAATCGAACTTCTTGAAATTTTAGCCGCGCTCGAGGTATCCCTTTTGCCTTCGCTCGAGGTGTCCCGATGACTCGCGTTGTTCATTCTGGCTGGACTACGTGGGGGTCTTAACCATGAAACTCGAGTTTGAAGCTTTCAAAGCTTGGGTTGGTTCTCACCTTGATTCCGAAGTGATCGGGAAGCGCCGTAGCGCGTTCACTTGCCCTCTTGCCAATTTCTTAAAGCAAGATTTGAGCGCTTTTGACGAAAAAATTGTTGTTGGTATCGCACGTTATGGCACTGACACGAAAAGTGTTGAGTTGCCTGCGTGGGCGTTTGCGTTCAGGCGCGAAATTGATTTTGCTGGCGTCGCACAGTCCGACGTGACCGCCAAAGCCGCTCTAAAAATCTTGCGTGAAATACCCGCAGGCGCAACGGTGGCGCGATGATTGGGACGCTCGAGCTTGCGAAGGCTTTGCATGAGGCGCGGCGCGAGTCGCTTTTGAAAAACGGTTTTCGTTTTTCCGAATTTGACAAGCTTGCGCCAATTGACCGAGACGTTTTGTACGCCCAGGCTGTCGCGCTTCTCGAGGTTTTCATCATCACACCAAAACTCGAGGTGTCGCAATGAAAATCACGCTCGAGATTCCTGCGGATGATGCGCCGTTTATCTTGTCGGGCAGCCTTAAAGGTTGGCTTCGAGGTGACGGTTGTGACCACACTTTTAGGAATGTGATGACAATTCGAGAACAAGACGCCTTTGTTCGTTTGGTCGATGTCGCCGTTCTCGAACTCGAGCTTCAATCAATGCTCGAGTTAACCGAAACGGTGAAATCTTGAAAAATCCTCGTGTTGTGCCTCGAGTTGTCGAATGCGTTGTTTTGCGCCCTGGCGGGTTGCAACGCGTGATTAACAACATCTGTGATGCTCGAGAAGAGTCTGAACTCAATGAAAACACCTCGAGCGTTTCGGGCTTGGATGCCGCGCTCGAGGTGGAAAGGAATAACGATGTTTATCTTAGGTCTTAATGGCTTCGCCGTCAATTTGGCGGACGTGAAAGCGTTTTATATCACGGCGGCTCGAGCTTCCACGCCAAAGCATTCGGTCATGGCAACCATTTCCAATGATGTTGAAATTGGTTTGTTCAGTGGCGAACTTGAC
>JANLWR010000305.1:0-12980 GCA_031364625.1 Deinococcales bacterium
CCACTGTTGTAGGCATGGGCGCTGCGGTTCGTGGCGTTGCGCAATTCGACGGTCAACACCCAGGCTGTTTTTTCGGCGCTGTAGGTAAATTTTTGTACCCTGAAACGCCACGCCCCGTTAAACAGCATTTGGTTGCTGCAACCAGCACTCGCCGCCACCTGATTTGCACCGCCCTTGACCACAGGAAAAGCGGCTTTCAATTGCGTCAGTGAAACATAGGTTTCGCCTTTGACCACCACGCTGTTGAGCTTCAAGGTTTTGTCGCTTAACGCAACCGAAATTTGTTTGATGGTCTGGGCAAATGCCGCGCCAAGTAATGCAACACAACCCAGTCCCAGTATTGCTCGAGATACTTTCATGTTGACCTCCGAAACCTATTGTACGAAGCAATAGCGAAATACGGTCTGAAGAGACGCAATTTCTGTGCTGTTGGTTATTCTCGAGGTTTCACTGTAAATTGCAGTTGATTGCAGCCAAAGCACAATTGATGCCAAAATACCCCATGTCAGACTGGACGCAAAAACTCTTTGACCGTGCGTACCTCAAAACCGAAGGCTTGGGATTGCACCCTCAGCTCACGCGCCATGAATGCCGTCTTGCCATCAAGTTGCTCGAGTTAAAACCTTCAGATCAGATTCTGGATTTGGCGTGCGGTCATGGTCGGCACAGCTTGGAGCTGGCAAGACAGGGTTTTGAACACGTGACAGGCTTGGATTCGAGCGTTGTGGCAATCGAACAGGCTCGAGCGTCTGCGGTTGGCACAACTACCAGATTTGTTCTTGGTGACATGATGGATTTAAGTTTTGAAAACGAATTTGACGCGGTTTTCAGTTTTTACAACTCAATTTTTTACTGGGACGATCAAACCCATTTGAGTATTCTTCAGGGGATTTACCGCAGCTTAAAACCTGGAGGGCGTTTTTTGATCGACTCACACAATCCATTCTTGATTGTCCACAACGGGCTTTTGCAGCAGCACCGGGTTTTTGGTCGAATGCTGGCGGCTCGTCAGCAATTGGGCAAGTTAAGCGCCTGGTTACGCTATTCCATTCGCAATCCAGGGCAAGCCAGGGCTTGGCACAAAACCATAGCTCAATTTGATCCAGAAACGGGCGTGATGCGCGGCATCAAACACTTTCACACTGGAACTGAAGTTGAGACACATCCGCTCGAGCTGCGAATGTACACCTTTACCGAAGTCAAAAAATTGCTCGAGCAGGCTGGGTTTGAGGTCAAAAAAGTCTTATCTCATACTGGCGGTACGTTCAAAGACAGCAGTCCTCGTTTCATTACTTTAGCGCTGAAAAGACAATCCTGAACACAAGCTGAAGGGTAAATTTTCAACATTGTGCTACCATCTTTATAGTTTAGTTACAGGGAGACTCTTCATGAACAACCAAACTGTTAACGTTCAAACGCAAGTTGACAACCGTGCTGTTTACGTCAAACCGAACCTCGAGCATCATCCGCAATACAAAACGATCACAACCTTTGGTATCAGCACTGGTGGGTTAATCGGACAACCACTTGATCTGATTTCTGACCCAGGGCTGGAATTGATTCCCGATCCTGTTGACATTGGAATTTAACAAAACCTGCCCTCAAGCGGTGACGACGAATTGAGGTTCGTCGTTTTTTATGATTTCTCGAGGTACAAAAGCGTGTAAAATTGGGCATGAAAACAACTTTTGAAACCGCCATCAAAGCCATTGGCAACAACACTGGTATCGAAGTTCCCGAACAGAACATGAACCAGCTCGGATCATCAAAAAAGCCTGCGGTCAACGTTGATCTTTCGGGTTACAAATATCAGAGTACCGTGGCGGTCATGGGCGGCAAGTTCATGATCCCCCTCAGCGCCGCGCACAGGGCTGCCTCAAAACTGAAAGGCGGCGATGCCATCACGGTCACCCTCGAGCTTGATCTCGAACCGCGAGGTGTTGAACTGCCCGAGGATTTGGCGGCGGCACTCGAGGCATCTGGTACTCGAACAACATTTGACGATGCCGCGCCCTCAAAACGCAAAGAATTCGTGCGCCAAGTTTTGGAAGCCAAAACCCAGGAGACTCGAGCACGCCGAATTGAAAAAGTTGTGGCGCAACTGAGCACTTGATGAGTTGGAACTCATTGGTTTTACTGTAAACTCGATTCAGACGATAAGAACTTCCATTTGAGAGTCTGGATACCGAAAATTCTCGGTTTGTTCACCGCCCAGGGAGTAAACTGATGCTGACCGTGGATTCCAGCCTACCAAAAACCCAACCCGCCCCCAGCCTGAAAAAACGTCTGGTCCAAATCGCCAGAGCACTGACAAAACCATTGTACGGTCTGTACGAATTGCGACTCGAGCGTGAAGTCAGGGCGGCAAGTTTACCGCAGCATATTGGTCTCATTCTGGACGGCAACCGCCGTTTTGCCAAAGCGCTGGGGCTTGACGGCAAACTTGGTTACGATTTTGGCGTGGACAAAGCCCACGAGGTGCTGGGCTGGTGTCTCGAGCTTGGGATTCCGGCGGCAACCATTTGGGTGCTGTCCACCGACAACGTCACCAAACGCGACCCGTCTGAGGTCAAGCATTTAATGCACCTGTTTGAACGCGAAGCCCGCAACCTTGCCAAAGACCCCAGGATTCACAACAACCACGTGCGCGTCAGGGCTATCGGACGCCATGATTTGTTCCCGGAAGATGTGCTGGCAAGCCTTCGTGACCTCGAGACGGTGACCGAACATTACGACGGGATGTTACTCAACATTGCCGTCGGTTACGGCGGACGCGAAGAGATCGTTGATGCCGTGAAAAACCTGCTCTCGAGCGGCGCAAAAAACGGTAAAACCCTCGAGCAAATTGCACAGAACTTAACCCCCGATCTGATCGGTCAGCACTTGTACACGGCTGGCATTCCAGACCCGGACTTTATCATTCGTACCAGCGGCGAAGTGCGTCTGGGCGGGTTTTTACTCTGGCAAAGCGCCTACAGCGAATACTATTTTTGTGATGCCTACTGGCCCGATTTTCGCCGCATCGATTTCTTACGCGCCCTGCGGGCGTATTCCGCTCGAGAAATCCGCCTCGGTTCGTAGGGGATGGTTTGAAACCATTCCCTAAACATTTATTGAGCGTTGATTGGGATTATTTTTCGGGCAGCGCGGAACTCATTTTCGATTCGCCTTTCTGGGGAACTCGAGACTCCGAATTTGACCGATTTGAAGCTTGGGAGGCTCGAGCGATTAAACGCGGCGGCTTGAGCTTTGAGGTCTTAAAAGATGATTTTCCGTTGTTTGGAAACCCGTTTAAGCTTGCAAACTTGGCTGGTCTCCCCTGTTATGCCACCGTTTCGCACAGCGATGCCTACGCCTTGATTAAAGATTTGGGCATCTCGAGCGTGACAAATCTCGATTCGCACCATGACTTGTACAGTTCAAGTGGCGACCCGAACCGGGTACGACCCGGAAATTGGGCTGGGCTGGCGCTCGAACAAGGTTTAATCTCGAGTTACACCTGCATTTACCCTGACTGGCACGAGAACGTGCGGGTGACTGAAGGTTTTGATCTGAGTCGCACACAGCTCGAGTTACCAGAACGGTTCTCGCGTGGGGGATGGTCTGAGACCATCCACTACACCGTCCCCTGCGCCATACCTTCCTTGAAACGCGGAATGCCTGAACTCGAGAAAACCGAATTTGATGCGCTGTTGTTGGTACAAAGTCCTGCCTGGACCAACCCGCTTTACGATGCTGTGTTTCTCGAGTTGTGCCAAACATTAAGCGCTCAAATCATCTCACCACCTCTCGAGCGACCTTTCAGACACGACGCCAAGATGCCCATGTGACATTCGCCAGACAGGGCAGGGTTAAACTGAAAACAATGCCTTGGATTTCTTTTGACCTCGATGGAACAATTTGCGACTGGCCCTTTAGCAGTGCCGTTTTTCGTCCAATGAGAGCACATTTGAGAGAAGATATTCTTGAATCCATGCGCCAAGAGTATTTCAAACGTTTAGGCTCGAACGACCCCGTGAACGCGTTTGACTGGGACGGCATTCATGACCTGACGGCAGAACAATTTGGTTTGCCCGCCTTTGAACCGATCCTCGAGTTTGCCGCCAAGATGGAATTCAAACCGGAATTGGTTTATGCCGACACGCAACCCGCACTCGAAAAGTTACGCTCGAGCGGTTGGAAGATTGCTTGTGGCACGAACGGTTACGCCAAATATCAAGGTTATGCGCTGGCGCGTTTGGGGGTTCAAGCCGATGCCTTTATTGCGCCCGATACGGTCAATGCCTGCAAACCTCAAGCCGAATTTTTAAAACGCTTACCAGAACTGACAGGCGATAAAACCGCGCTCGAGGGTTTGATTCACGTCGGCGATTTGCTGACCCAAGATGTGTTGGCAGCCAACCGTGCTGGGGCGAAAGCCGCCTGGGTTTGGCGCGAAATACCAGAATTCATGCGCGATATTCCGGTGCTCGAGCGAAACCAAAACAAGAGTGTTCAAGCCGCGATTCTCGAGCAAACTGCGCACGAATTTATCCACAATGGCAAGCTCGGCTCGAGTTATTCTGATTTGCCTCCAAAGCCAGATTTTGTGGTTGCCGATTTGCTCGAGCTTGTCAGTGTGCTTTGAAATGTTTCAAAGCACAGTTCAGATTAGAACCGATTTTGTGCTGTGTGAATCACTCCAATGACGTCAATTCTATGCTCGAGAATCACATAAATTATTCGGTATGGTGACACCAACAACTCACGAACATTGGGATCATCGTATTCAGGAACGGCTCGACCCATTTGAGGAAAATCCCCTAACCCATCGGCGCGTAAAACCAATTTCTCAACCATACGCCGTGCGTAAAGTTCGCTTTGTGGTTCAACATGGTCGTAAATTCGCTGCAAATGCTGTTTGGCAATCTCTGTCCAAGCGACAATCATGACCGGGCAATACCAAAATGCTCTCGAATCGCTTGGCTGGAATGAACTTGATCCTGCCGACTTTGCTCGAGTCCTTGCTCGATCACTTCTCGAGCATAAATTTGGTACATCAAATCTTCCCAAGTTCCATCATCAGGAAGGTTATCCACCAATTGATGTGCAATTTCTTTGATGTTCATGCTTTTAAGTCTAGCCTCTGCCTCGGGTTTGCACAACCATCTTGTCAGTGTAATTTGAAGCTCGAGTTTTATTTTGGCAACAGCTCGAGCACCACCAGTTCGGCGGGGGCGAACAGGCGCAGCGGAATACCGCCGCAACCAAGTCCTCTGGAGACAAAACCGGGCACGTTACCTTGCACAAAACCTTGTTGGAATCGTTCGCCGTACTTTGAAACGTTGTAGATGGTCGGTAGTCCAGGAATGCGGATTTGTCCGCCGTGGGTATGCCCTGAAAGCACAAAATCAACGACGGCTGGAATTTTCATCATAAAATCGGGATTGTGCGACAACAGCAACGTCGCAGCCTGTGGCGGTTGCCCCTCGAGTGCCAGGTCAATATCGGGCTTTCCTTCCCAAAGGTCATTGACGCCCGCCAGAAAAAAATCGGTACGGATTTGAACGCCTGCGTTGTTTAAAAACCGAATCCCAACCTGTTCAATTTGATTGATTAAATCTTGTTGCGCCTGAATGGGCGAATCGCCCCAGAAGTCATGGTTGCCAAACACCGCCCAAACGCCGAGCGGGGCGCTCAAACGACCTAGTTCTTGCGCCAGTGCCGCGTGCCGATCTGGGGTTTGCAGGCGGTGTACCAGATCGCCCGTAATCACAATCAAATCGGGTTGCTCGAGGTTGGTGGCATTGACCCAAGCTTTAACTTCGGGTTCGAGCATGAATGATCCAAAATGCAAGTCAGAAAGTTGCACAAGCTTTAAAGGTTTTCTAAGCTTGGGAAGGTTGTATTTGATGCGCGTGATACCGAACCGGTGTGCCGAAGCCCAACCAAAACCGCTTGCCACGAATGGCAGGGCAAACAAACTCGAGAATAGGGTTTTAAAGAATTTCCTGCGTTTCACGGCTCGAGTGTATAAAACCGCACATGAGAATCAGCTCATGCGGTCACAATTGCTCAATATTATTTCGCTTTAAGGGTACAAGCCACGCAAGGCTCGAGCCTCCAAAACCCGTGTGCAAGCCGTGATGAACGTGGCGGTGCGCATACTCACTTTCTTGTCGGTGGCAACATCCCAAATGCCTCTAAACGCTTCGATCATGATTTTCTCGAGGCGCTTGTTGATCTCGTCCTCGGTCCAGAAGAAACTCGAGAAATCTTGCACCCATTCAAAGTACGAAACCGTCACACCACCCGCGTTGGCGAGCACGTCTGGAATAATGATTGTGCCTTTTTCGGAAAGGATGTCATCGGCTTGCGGCGTGGTCGGTCCGTTCGCGCCCTCGACAATGATTTTGGCTTTGATTTTACCCGCGTTTTCAACGGTAATTTGCTTTTCGAGCGCGGCTGGAATTAAAAATTCGGTTTCGATTTCCCAGAAGTCTTTGGGGTCAATCACTTCCGCATTTTTGTAGCCCGCAATGCTGCCCGTTTTGGCAATATGCTCGAGCACATCGTGCGGGTTAATGCCGCTCGAGTTGTGAATCGTGCCGTTGACATCTTGAATCGCAATAATGGTCGCGCCGTGATCGTGAAAAATTCTGGCGCTGGCATTCCCGACGTTGCCAAAACCTTGCACAATCACCCGAGCACCCTCGAGCGGCAGGTTAATACGCTTGGCGGCTTCCACACCTGCCACGAAAACACCCCGCCCTGTCGCGTCACGTCGCCCCAGAGAGCCGCCGAGGGCAATTGGCTTACCTGTGACCACACCAGTCGCCGTGCGCCCTTGGTTCATGCTGTAGGTGTCCATCATCCAAGCCATCGTTAATTCGTTGGTGTTGACATCTGGCGCGGGAATGTCTTTGTCGGGTCCAATTAAAATATTGATTTCAGACGTGTAACGCCGCGTCAGTTTTTCAATTTCATGAATCGAGAGCTTGCGCGGATCGACCCGAATGCCGCCCTTTGCGCCGCCGTAAGGCAGGTTAACCGCCGCATTCTTGACCGTCATCCAGGCGGACAGCGCCATCACTTCGGACAGCGTGACATCTTGATGGTAGCGCACGCCGCCCTTGCCGGGACCTCGAGAGGTGTTGTGCTGCACGCGGTAGCCTTCAAAATGCGCAATGCTGCCGTCGTCGAGCTGAATTGGGCAGTCCACAATCAAAATGCGTTTCGGACGTTTCAGGGTTTCGACCCAGTACGCGAGTTTCCCCAAATACGGCGTCACGCGGTCGATTTGCTCGAGGTAAATTTCCCAAGGTCCAAGGTTGTCTTTTGCCAGGTAGGACGGAACTTCGTGTGTGTGCATTGTGACTCCTTCAAGTGGGCACTACAAAAAATTATGGATACAACCCGCGCAGATTCGTGCTCTCATTGATCCTCGAGATTGCCAGCACGTAAGCGGCAGTTCGCAGGTCAGTTTTTTTCTCAATGGCAACCGCGTAAATTTCGTCTAACGCCCTGGCAATGTGCTTCTCGAGGTTGGCGTTGATTTCGTCCAAACTCCAGTAAAAGTTATTGAAATCTTGCACCCATTCGTAATAACTGACCGTCACGCCGCCAGCATTGGCGAGCACGTCTGGAATCACGGTTCTGCCCTCCTCACGCAAGATTAAATCTGCCTCTCGAGTGACGGGATGGTTCGCACCCTCGGCAATAATTCTGGCTTCGACCCGACCAGCATTGCCCGCATGAATCGAACCCTCCCGAGCGCTGGGCACAAGAATGTCCACGGGAAGCGTAAAAACGCTGTCTTGATCAATTTTTTTAGCGCCAGCAAAATTCTTGACCGATCCAGTCTCGAGCTTGTGCGCAATCAGGGCGCGAATGTCCAGCCCGTCATGGCGGTAAATTGCGCCCGAGCTGTCAGACACGGCAACCACCCTCACGCCGCGCTCGAGCATTCCGAGCGCGGCGTAACTGCCGACCACGCCAAAACCTTGCACGGCGGCGCTCGAGTTTGCCAGGTCAATGTTTTCCCTGGCGGCGACACCAAAAATACTGTTGGCAACGCCGCGACCTGGGGCTTCGAGCCGCCCTAAGCTGCCGCCCATGCTGACGGGTTTGCCAGTCACGACGCCCGTGCTGGTCGTGCCTTTGTTCTGGCTGTAGGTGTCCATGATCCACGCCATGGTTTGCTCATCGGTGCCAGTGTCGGGCGCGGGAATGTCTTTGTCGGGTCCGATCAAGTCCACCAGTTCGCTGGTGTAACGCCGCGTCATGCGCTCGAGTTCGCTGTGCGAAAGCGATTTGGGATCGACATCAATCCCGCCTTTCGCACCGCCGAACGGCAGGCTCATGACCGCACATTTGATCGTCATGCTGGCAGCCAAGCCGCGCATTTCGTCCAGGTTCAAACCCGCATGGTAGCGAATGCCGCCCTTGCCTGGACCCCTCGAGATGCTGTGCTGCACGCGGTATCCCGTAAAAAATCGCACGCTGTTGTCGTCCATTCGTACGGGCACGCTGACCGTCACCATGCGTTTTGGGTGACGCAGATACTCGAGGGTTTCGCTGGTGGCGTTCAAATGCGGCAAGGTCGCCTCAATTTGCTCGAGAAACGCGTGCCAGAGGTTGAGTTGCTGGTCTGGCGGTGAGGAGTTGTGGTCTTCGGGTTTTGTCATGCGCCTTCCTCCAAGAAACTGTACTGGACAATGAACACAATGCTCAAATCTCGAGGGTAAAGCTCGAGTGTGAAATCTTTGAACAGATGTTGCGTGTTTGAGTATACAACTGCCGAACGTTTGTTTGTTTTGAGATTGTGACGGGCAATTTCGCGTTAAACCCAAGTTCAAGCCGTAAGGTGCGCTTCTTCTTGGTCTCAAGACGCACCTTCTTGACCATAAAATGCACCTAACGGGCATGGTCGCTAACGGGCGAAACCGCTGACGGGCATGGTCGTCATGCGCACCGTTAGACGCGTGTTCTTGCTGCGCGAGGCGACCCAAGCCCGTCAGGTGCTGTAGTCAGGGTCAAGAAGCACACCCTACCAAAGCCTGCCCCTGCCCTCAGCATTTGGCGTTAAACTTTGGGAATGCAAAAAGTCTTGGCTGGTACATTGGCAGATTTCCCGATAGGTACACAAAAAATTGTCGAACTGGAAGATGAATATGTTCTGGTGGTGCATTCAATTTCTGGTTTTTGGGCGATTGAAGACCGTTGTTCGCACGACGACAACGAACTCTTCGGCGGCGAAGTGATCGACAACACCATCAAATGCCCGCGCCACGGGGCAAAATTCGACCTCGAGACGGGCAAGGCGCTCTGTCTTCCGGCGGTAAAAGCCATAAAATCTTTTGCCGTCAGCCTCGAGCCTGACGGTGTTTACGTGCTGTCTCGAGAGTAAAAATACCGTGCTGGACACCATAAATCTAAATTACGGTTCAGGCTGAATCGGTCAAATTCTCATTTTGTACAAGGTTTCACAAAGCTCGCGCCTGACGTGACGAAACCTACACGATCAACGGTTCAAGTCGGCTGCGAAAGGGTTTTTTACATTACACGAACCGCGCTCCCGTGTCAATCGGGCTTAATTCAACCCTAGGGGAGTTGACAAATTAGGTATCCACGTATCAAAGTATTGTTTGGAGGTAACAAAATGGCAGATCGTATGGGCAAGGCTCACTTGGTGCAAGAAGTCTCCGCAAAAGCTGGCGTAACCCGCAAAGCCTCAGGCAATGCAGTTGACGCAATGATTGCTGCAATCATTGCTGGCGTCAAAAAAGGTAGCGTCACACTCCCAGGACTCGGTACGTTCAGCGTGGTGAAAACCAAAGCCCGTACTGGCGTCAAACCAGGCACAAAAGAGAAGATCAAGATTCCTGCTGGCAAACGCTTGAAGTTCAAAGCCTCCAGCACCCTCAAGGGCAAAGTCTAAATCTCGAGTTTTAAAATAGCTTTTTGGAGCAGCCACCATTTGGTGGCTGTTTTTTTACAACAAAAAAGCTCGAGCTGTAAAACCCGAGCCTTCAACAATCACCAGAATTTAAGCCAGCATTCCCACAGCCATAACCTCGCCGTCTTTGACCTCGAGCTTGATGCCCGACAACGACTTTTTGGCGGGACCTTTAACTGCGCTTCCATCAGCAACACTGAAAGCGCTACCGTGACAAGGACAATTCATGACGTGCTCTTTATCCTGCGCACCGATTTTGCAACCCTGGTGGGTGCAACTTAGGCTGTACGCGGTCAGATAAATTTTGGTCTTGTCCACCGCGACCTCGAGCACCCGACCTGATTTGATCAGTTTTTCGTCTTTGGGCATTGGCACTCGAGCCAGTTGTGAAGCCGCGCCCATGAAATCAAACGCCACCGCATCCCAATCTTTAGCCAGTTTCTCGAGCTTGACAATGTTCACAGGTTTGACCTCGGCTGTTTGGGCAAACGTTGAAAGTTGCCCCCCAAAGGCGACACCTGCACCACTAACCGCAATCACTTTGAGGGCTTCACGACGGGATTTCGAGACTTCGTTCATACTGACCTCCTGTAACTTGTTTCAGACACGGTATACGGCAAACATGAAAAAACGGTTTTAAAAAACCCAATGTTAATTGGCTTGCACAGCTTTGATTTATAGGGTATATTTCTACGGCTCTAAGAGAGAGCGGCTTAAGTGTCCTCGGGTTCAACTCGAGACCGCCGCACTCCAGGGTTCGCGGAAAAAGCCGCAACACCCTCGAGCGGAGGAACAAATGGGTAAGTTAAAGACTCGTAAGGTTGCCGCCAGCCGTGTGAAAATCACGGGCACCGGCAAAGTCATGGCTTGGAAGGCTGGCAAACGTCACCTTTCGTACCACAAGTCAGGCGGAGAAATTCAGGGCAAAGGCGTCGCTTACGTGATGTCCGATCACGATCAACCTCGCATTAAAGGCATGTTGCCTTACGGGGTGAAATAATGCCACGCGCCAAGACCGGTATCGTCCGTCGCCGTCGTCACAAGAAGATTCTAAAACGCGCCAAGGGTTTCTGGGGTACACGTTCTAAGAACTACAAGAACGCCTCACAGACGCTTCTTAACGCTGCAACCTACAGCTACCGCGACCGCCGCAACAAGAAACGCGATTTCCGTCGTTTGTGGATTCAGCGTATCAACGCCGCCACACGCTTGCACGGCATGAGCTACAGCCTGTTCATCAACGGCTTGAAGCTGGCTGGAGTCGAAGTGGACCGCAAAATGCTCGCAGACCTCGCCGTTCGTGAACCAGTGGCTTTTGAAGCGCTTGTCACCATGGCTAAATCCGCTCGCGCTTGATTTTCAGGAGTACATTAAAATGGCGAAGACTTGTATTGTAAGGGGCGTCTCGAGCATTGTGGTCAACACCGTGCAACGGCGCGGTAAAGCCAAAGCCGAAGGCGGCGTTGGTAAGAAAACCACTGGCATCTCTAAGGTTCGTAAATATGCGAACCTTCAAAAGAAAACCGTTCTGGTTGACGGCATCAAGAAAACCGTTTGGCTTTCTGCCCGCGCCATGCGCAAATTGCCGACCAACATTGTTGTTGTTGGCAAATAAATTTAAACCAAAAGAAAAAGCCGCGCCATGTGCGCGGTTTTTTTACTCGAGATTCATTTTGAACGTATCAGTTCTGAGGTTGAGATTTGCATTGCCTCCTGACAGATCGGCTCGAGCCTGTCGGCGGTTTTGCGCAACCACTTTGCCACTCGAGTTTTAAGGCTTGGCGTCTCGAGTTCGACCATATGACGGTAATGGCTCTCTTCAAGCAGGGCTTGTTGACGTTCACGGGCGATCTGTTCGGTCATTAACCAGTTCATGCCCAAATTGTAATCCCACGGTTTAAAAATTGGTATCAATTCGGTAAACCCCGAATCTATTGGCTCGAGCCTGGTTTAGGAGTACAACAGTGTCATGAAAAAGCGCTTGCACCTTTCAAGCCTAGATTTGACCCGCACACGGTTTGCTTTCAGTCCGTTGTTTGAAACCGCAATGGGTTTTGGTGTGATGCACGATCCGAGCCGTCATGCGATTCATTTGCCCTGGATTTGTGAGGCTCGAGACGCCACAGCCCATTTGGAATTTAATTTTCTGAAGGCTTTGGTGCGCATTGCTCGGGTTGGTGGTTATGTTCCCGATTTTTTGACCCCGCCACCCGTGACCGCGCTGCCAGAATTTAGCGACGAAATTCGAGCGCTGCTTTCGACCAATCACGAAATTGTGCGCCGCGAAGTCAAACGCACCTGGGAAGATCGAACCGAGTTGCCCGTCAACGCTCAGGTTTTTATTGACGACCCCCAAGCCGCGCTCGAGCAACTGGCGAGCGAACTTCAAGAATTCTGGAGGCTGACCCTCGAGCCGCACTGGTCTAAAATGCGGGCATTGCTGGAATCCGACGTGCTGGCTCGAGCGCGAAATTTAGCGCTGGGCGGGGCGGAAGCGTTGTTCTTGGATTTGAATCCGTTGGCGCGTTACCAAGACGGGGTGCTCGAGTTGGACAAATCCATGTGCTCCGATGAGAACACCATGTCCGATATTGAACTTGGTGGTCGTGGTTTGCTTTTAATGCCCTCCGCTTTTGTGTTTCCCAAGTACATGACCATTCTCGAGCCGCCCTGGCAACCCGTGCTGGCGTACACCCCTCGCGGCGTGGCGAACCTCTGGATGAACCAACCGCCTCCCGCCAACCAAGCCCTCGAGATGCTGCTCGGTGCTGGGCGCTCAGAGGTGCTCTTAAGCCTCGAGACGCCGAGCAGCACCTTAGAGGTCGCCACACGGCTTGGACTCTCCTCGAGCGGCGTCTCAGAGCATCTGGGCGTGTTGCGACAGACGGGTTTGGTCGAAGCCAACCGGCGTGGCAGGTCGGTCTATTACAGCCTCAGCCGCACAGGTTGCGCGTTGCTGGATTTATTCCACATGCCATCAAATCATGATCTCGAGTTTCAACCCGAACTCGAGCGGGTTTAGACCATGACGGGTTTCTCGAGG
>JANLWR010000398.1:0-9922 GCA_031364625.1 Deinococcales bacterium
TCCTGCCCCTCGAGCTTGACAAAACCCGTGCTGGGTTTCTCGAGACCAGCAATCATGGACAGCAACGTGCTTTTGCCGCAACCCGAATGCCCGATCAAACTGACAAATTCGCCCGCCCCAATCTCGAGATCAATCGCCTCGAGCGCGGTGTAACCGCCATTCTTGCCAGGAAAGTGCTTGGAAAGATTCTTGATTTCAATGCCAGTGTTTGAAGTCTCGAGTTTTAAAGTCATGAAATCCTCCAAGGTAAAGATTTTGTGCGCCCCGCGCACCGTCGTTCACGTACTTTGGTGCGCAGGGCGCACCCTACGAGGCTATCCGCCGTAAGAGACTTTTCTTGAGAGCCAATCAAAACCCTTGTCGAACAGCAAACCCGTCAAACCAATCAGGGCAATCGCGCTGATGACTTTCTCGTAACTTAAAGCGTTATAAGAATCCCAGGCAAAGAACCCAATGCCACTCGCACCAGAGAGCATTTCGGCGGCGACAATGACCATCCAGGCAATGCCAAGGCTGACCCGCAAACCCGTGACGATGTGCGGCAGCGCAAACGGTAACAACACGCGACGCACGTAACGGTCACTCGAGAAATTAAAGACTTTGGCAACGTTTTTAAAATCTTTTTGCACGGCTGCCACGCCAAAATAGGTGTTGATCACGGTGGGCCACAGGCTGGTAATGAAAATCACGAACACGAGGGCATTGGGCGCACTTTTGATGGCGACCAATGCAAGCGGATACCAAGCCAAGGGCGAAACGGGGCGCAAGACTTGGACAATCGGGTTCACGAGCCTGTGAATAAATTGCACCGAACCCATCAAAATCCCGAGCGGCACGGCGACAACCGCACCCAGAAACCAGCCCAAACCGACGCGTTCTAAACTCGAGAGCAATAATAATCCCACGCCTTGGTCGTTGGGTCCACCGTAATGAAATGGGTTTTTGATCAAATCCCAAAACACAGCAACGGTTGCTAACGGCGATGGAAGGTCAGTGCCAACAAACACCCGCACGATCAACCAGACCGCCACAATCAGGCTTAAACTGCCAACGGTAAATGCCAAAGTCGTGAGGCTCGAGCGTAACCACGCGGGTATGGCTGGGGTTTTTGGCGTCTCGAGGTTCGTGTTTGAACGGCTTATTTCTCGGTTCATGACGCTCCTTACTTGCTGGCTTCTTTGAGGTACGCGGCTGGGTTGTTCGGATCGAATTTGGATTTGTCCAAAGTCATCGTCCAGGGTTTCATGTCGTCGGTCGGCAGGCTTAAACCAACCTCTTTGGCAACTTCCTTGTACAGGTCTTGCATGATCAGTTTGTCGGCAATGGCTTTGGCGTCCGCAGGGAAGGGCTTGTAACCGAAGCGAGCGTACTGCGCCATAAACCAAATACCGTGCGCCAGGCGCGGCATTGAAACTTTGCCACCGCGTGAAAACACCATTCGATCCTCGAGAAATTGTTTTGTGCCAAGGTTATTCCCGAAATCGTAACGTCCCTCGAGCCTCGCACCGATCACCTCGGGGCTGGCGTTGACGTATTGGGCTGCGCCAATGGTGGTGGCGGCTTTGCGAATGTTTGAAACGTTATCAAGCCATTCGGATGCCTCGAGCACGGCTTTCATGATGGCTTTGACCTCATCCTTCTGGCTGCTGAACGCTTTGTTCAAGACCAGCGCTTTTTCGGGGTGATGCTTCCAGATTTCCTGGCTTGTGATGGCGGTAAAACCAATTTTTTGCTGGACGGCAACGCCGTTCCAAGGTTCGCCCACCGAATAGCCGATCATGTTGCCGACCTTCATGTTGGCAACCATTTGTGGCGGCGGAATGGTGATGATGCGTTGCTTGCCCGTCACACTGGCGTCAATGCCCGCATACTCGAGGTAATTTCGCAACCACAGGTCGTGCGTGCCACCGGGGAAGGTCATGGCAAAAGTCGTGTCTTTGCCGTCCGCGAGGAGTTTCTCGAGCGCCCCTTTGAGTTTGCTGGGGTCGCGCCCGACGCTGCCAAGGGAATTTGAGAGGGTGATGCCCTGCCCGTTGTTGTTTAAAATCATGGCTATCGGCATTTCTTTGCCCGCCTGCCCACCGATGCCCGAGTAGACGCTAAACGGCATTCCGAACAAACAGTGAGCGCCTTGAATGTCGCCGTTCAAAACGCCGTCGCGCAACGCCGCCCATGATGCCTGTTTGACGACCTCAACATCGACACCGTACTTTTTAAACAAACCCAGTTCTTTCGCCATGATAATGCTGGCAGAATCGGTCAGGGCGATAAAGCCCAGTTTGATGGTGCTGGCGGCTTTGGATTGAATCCAGATATTCGGTAGGGCGAACGTTACTGCCGTTCCAGCCGCGACTTTCAAAAAATCACGACGGGAAACTCGAGATGCACCAGACAAAACTTTTTTGCTCATACAATCCTCCAAATTGAATACGCTTATTGAGACTCGAGCAAGACGGTGTTGTTGCGGACGCGCCGAATCGTGACGACGGTGGTGTGCAACCATGCCATGCTTGCCAAGGTGATAAGGAACAGAATGAAGAACACGCTGTGCGGTGCGCCAGTCCAGGCTTTGGTGTACGCGAACAACGGTGGCAGAAAGAAACCACCGAGGGCGCCCAGAGCACCGACCAGACCGCCAACCGCGCCGACATCTTGTGGAAAATATTCTGGAATGTACTTGAACACGCTGGCTTTACCGATGCCCATTGCCACGCCAACCATCACCAGCAATGCCGTAAAGCCCCATAAGCCAAGGGCGTTGCTCGAGATCAAACCGAGCGGCAGTGTGGCAGCCATCATGACCAAAAAGGTCAGGTACATCAGGTAACGAGCGCCGTATTTGTCTGCCAAAGCACCACCGACGGGGCGCAACAAGCTGGCTGGAAAAATAAACAGTGCGGTTAAAAGTGCGGCATCGTGAAGCTCGAGTTTGAAAACGTCCACGTAATACTTGGGCAACCATGCCGCCAGCGCGACGTAAGCGCCAAACACCACCATGTAATACAAGCTAAAGCGCCAGACCCGAACGTTCTTTAACGGCTCGAGCATCTCGCGCAAACTGCGTCCCTGCCCTGGGCGCTTGTCGAGTTTGGGCGTGCCGAACCAAGTCACGGCTGCCATAACCACCAGTAAAATGGCGTAAACAAATGGCACGAAACGCCAGCCTCCAGGAATCAGGGCGCTCGAGGCTGGAACGATGGCAATTAAAGCCGGTCCGAAGAGTTTGGTGACGCTCGCGCCGACGTTGCCCGCGCCGAAGACGCCGAGGGCAAAACCTTGTTTGGATTTAGAGAACCACGCGCTGTTCCAAGCCGCACCCACCGAGAACGAGTTGCCCGCGATGCCCGCCAGGAAGGCGTAAACCAGCAGTTGCGGGTACGAATGCGCCTGCGAAATCAAGAAGGTTGGAATCGCGCTGACCAGCAGCATTCCGGTCATGACCACACGCCCACCGAGACGGTCTGTCAGAATGCCAAACCCAAGCCGCCAGATTGCACCGTTCAGAATCGCCACGGCACTCAGCCACGCCAGTTGGGTGTCGTCAAGTCCAAGTTCTTTGCGAATTGGAATACCGAGCACGCCAAACATCAACCAGACCGCGAACATCAGGGTGAAAGCCGTGGTCGAAATGACCATGACGGTGTTGGCTTGGCGATTCTCGAGCGTAGAGTCAGCGTTTTGCATTTTTGTAAACCTCCGATTTTGGCAATGTAGGGGATGGTTTAAAACCATCCCCTACGACGGAACAGCGATTTTGACGGCGCAAACCTTAAATTCTGGCATTCTCGAGGTTGGATCGAGCGCGGCTGAGGTCAAACGGTTGATGGCTTCTGTGCCTGCGTAATGAAACGAAACGAAGACGGTATCGGCTCGCATTTTTTCGTCGTACAAAACCTTGAAATCACCCACGCCACGCCTGGTCTCGAGCTGAACCTGCGCCCCATTCTCGAGGTTGTGTTGCGCCGCGAGGCTTGGGTGCATTTGCGCCAACGCGTGCGGGCTTTTGTTGTTTAAACTGCTGCGCCGTGTTTGCGTGCCGCTCTGGTAATGGTTGACATCGCGCCCCGTGGTTAAAAAAAGCGGGTACTCGAGGTTTGGCATTTCTGCGCTGTCACGGTATTTGACGACTGCCAAATGAGCGCGTCCGTCTTGATGGGCGAAAAATTTGGCGAACGGTTCCGGTGTGCCAGGATGGTTCGGGTGCGGGCAGGGCCAAAAAACGCCGCGTGTGCCGATTTTCTCGTAAGTCAAACCCGAGTAATCGGCTGGCGCACCTCGGGTGGCAGTGGCAAGATCATCAAAAATTTCTTCAACGTTTTGGTACAAGAATTTGTCACCATGCCCGAGTCTCGAGCCAATTTCACAGAGGATTTTCCAATCTTCACGCGCCTCGCCTGGGGTGTCCTGCACCTTACGGCGACGCAACACGCGCCCCTCAAGGTTGGTCATCGTGCCGTCCGTCTCGAGCCACATTGAGCCTGGCAGCACGACCTCGGCAAGCGCGGCGGTTTCTGATAAGAAGAAATCCACGACCACCAGATGCTCGAGACTCTTCAATCGTTCCTCGAGTTTGCTGGCATCTGGGGCGCTGACCACGACGTTCGAGCCGATCACAAACAGACCTTTGACGCTCTTACCGCACGCCTCGAGCAGTTCCTGGGCGCTTAAACCCTTGCCTGGCAGGTCGTCCTCGTCAATGCCCCAATGCGCGGCAAAATAACCTCGAGCCAGCGGGTCTTGAATGCTGCGGTAGCCAGGCAGTTGATCGGCTTTCTGCCCGTGTTCGCGTCCACCCTGACCATTGCCCTGACCGGTTAAAGGCGCGTAAATACCGCCCAAACTCAGTGCCAGATTGATGATTGCCTTGATGGTGTCCACACCTTTGGATTGCTGCTCAGGACCGCGCCCAGAAAGAATCACCAGACCACCAAATTTGGCATCGGGCGCACTGACGGCTCGAGCCATCAGCCGTGCGGTATCACGAATCATTTTGGCGCTCAGTCCGCACTTGTCGCTCGCCCATTCTGGCGTGCAGTCCGTTACGGATTTCATGACGCGTTCCCAACCCACCGTGCGCTTCTCGAGGAACGCCCAACGTTCGCGGGCTTCGTCAATAATCACGTGCAGCATGGCAAGCGCCAGCGCCAAATCGCCACCAGGTTTGACGGGTAGGTAATGCGTGGCAAGGCTCGAGGTGCGGGTTGGACGCGGGTCGATCACGATGATTGGCGCACCCGCTTTGCGGGCTTTTAAAATGTACTGTGAAACGGGCGGCAGGGTTTCCGCAAGATTCGCACCCCACAGCACGATGCAATCTTTTTCGATCAGTTTCTCGAGCGGAAACGGCAAGCCGCGATCCATGCCGTAAACGGCTCGCATTGCGCCTGCGGCGCTGCTCATGCAAAAGCGTCCGTTGTAATCGATGTTGGCGGTCTGCATGGCGACCCGAGCGAATTTAGAGAGTAAATAGACGTGTTCGTTGCTGAGGCTGCCACCACCAAACACGCCGTAAGCGTTCGAGCCGTACGCCGCCCGAACAGACTTCATGCCGTCCACCACTTTGGTCAACGCCTCTTCCCAAGTGGCTGGCTCGAGAACCCCGTTTTTGCGCACGAGTGGCGTCAGTAAGCGCTCTGGGTGGTTGACCAACTCGAGCGCCTTCAAGCCTTTTTTGCAGACCGCGCCGCCCGCCACGGGGCAATCTTTGGTGGGTTTCATAGTGGCGGCTGCACCCGTTTGAATGTCAATGTCAAAACTACATTGCACCGCACAGTAAGGGCAGGTGGTGCGGGTTGATGTCGGCTTCATCACAACGCTTACGGGAGGCTCGAGCAGTGCGGCGGTCACACTTGACCCTGGTGGGTATTTTGAACTGGAGAATTTGAGGTCATTATTGATTTCCCTTTGTTTGCAACGCAGGTTTTGAGTTTGTTCAGTTGCTTGATTGACCCTCGAACTGAAAAACAATCTAAAACATGATTTACAAAGTGTCAAGCAAAAACTTGCGTAATGTTCAATAATTGATGCACAATTTGCAAATACAAAATTTTGAAATTCGAGCCAAATCTCCATTTAAAACCACTCGAGATTTAAAATACGCTCGAATTAAAGCTTGAATAGCGATCAAAATCTGAAATCTCGAGCAAAATTTGAGAAATCTCGAGCATTCAAAAATCCTAAAATTTAATTTTGAAGTGTACGTCAAAAAGTTACACTTGTAGCTATTTTGATTGACAGTTTGCAAAAAATTATTTAATATGCTCTCAAGGTCACGATTTGTCCGTGGCAGGAGGTCACAAAATGGCTCATCAAACAATCGTTGTGATTGGCAACGGTATGGTCGGACACAAGTTCCTCGAGTCCTTAATGGGTTCGGGGCAGCATTTTGACATCACGATCATCAACGAGGAGGCACACCTCGCGTATGACCGCGTTCACCTCAGTTCGTACTTCGAGACGCCCGCCCCAGATTTAAGCCTTGGACGTGCCGCCGATTACGAAGCCTGGGGCGTCAAAGTCGCTTGGGGTAAAGCCAGCAGCATTGACCGTGAAACCAAAAATGTTTACGTTGGCGATCAGCGTTTTCCCTATGACATTCTGGTGCTGGCAACAGGGTCTTTTCCCTTCGTGCCGCCCGTTCCAGGCAAAGACCTGAACGGCGTTTTTGTCTACCGCACGCTCGAGGATTTGGACAAAATCCGAAATTACAGCCAGAACAGCAAAGTCGGCGTGGTGATTGGCGGTGGTCTGCTCGGACTCGAGGCGGCGGGTGCGCTGAAAAACCTTGGACTGACCGCGCACGTGGTCGAATTTGCACCGCGTTTGATGCCCGTGCAGGTGGACGAGGCGGGCGGCAAAATGCTGAAGCGCAAAATTGAAGACATGGGCATTGGCGTTCACGTTGCCAAAAGCACCGAATGTATTTTTGACGCGGACGACTCGGGCAAGGTCGCAGGCTTAAAATTTGCCGACGGTCAAACGCTCGAGACGGACATGGTCGTCTTCAGCGCCGGCATTCGCCCCCGCGACGAACTGGCTCGAGCCTCAGGGATTGAAGTGGGCGAACGCGGCGGCATTGTGATCAACGATTCCTGCTGCACCAGCGACCCCAGCGTGTACGCCATTGGCGAATGCGCATTGCACTCTGGGCGAATTTACGGTTTGGTTGCCCCAGGCTACACGATGGCTCGAGTTTTAGCCGATGTTTTAACGGGCGGCGAGCAACGCTTTGAAGGCGCTGACCTTAGCACCAAACTGAAACTTCTGGGCGTGGATGTTGCCTCTTTCGGTGATTCGTTCGCCAAAACGCCAGGCGCGGAAGAGATGAGCTTCATTGACCCCATCAAGGGCGCGTACAAAAAGATTGTCCTCTCGAGCGACGGAACTAAACTACTTGGCGGCGTGCTGGTCGGCGACACCAGCGATTACGGTGCGTTGGTCGCCCAGGTTCAAGCCAACACTGTTCTGACCAACCCAGCCGAATTGATCGTGCCAAGTTTCGACGGTGCTCGAGTCAAAACCGCGCTGCCTGAGGGCGCCATGATCTGCTCCTGCGAGAACGTTTCCAAAGGCGCAATCGTGACCGCCATTCGTGACGGCGCAAGTGATCTGGCTGGCATCAAAACCGCCACCAAAGCCTGCACGGGTTGCGGCGGTTGCGCGGCGCTCTGCAAAGACGTGCTCAATGCCGAACTGGTATCCATGGGGCAGGTCGTCAACAATTACGTCTGCGAGCATTTTGAATTCTCGAGACAGGAACTTTACGACATCATCCGCGTGCGCCAATACCAAAGTTTTGATCAAATCCTCGAGCGTCATGGACACGGTGAGGGTTGCGAGGTTTGCAAACCCGCCGTTGCCAGCATCCTCGCCAGCCTCTACGAGGAATACGTCCTGAAAGACGGGCTGGAAGTCTTGCAAGACACCAATGACCGATTCCTGGCAAACATGCAGCGCGACGGCACGTACAGCGTCGTACCGCGCATGGCGGGCGGCGAAGTCACACCAGAAGGTCTGATCGCCGTCGGCAGCGTCGCCAAAAAATACGGCTTGTACACCAAACTGACCGGTGGGCAACGCGTGGACATGTTCGGCGCAAGGCTCGAGCAACTCCCCTTTATCTGGCAAGAATTGATCGAGGCGGGTTTTGAAAGTGGACACGCTTACGGCAAAGCCTTGCGCACCGTGAAAAGCTGCGTTGGCAGCACCTGGTGTCGTTACGGCGTGCAAGACAGCACCGCCATGGCAGTCCTCTTAGAGAATCGTTACAAGGGTTTACGCGCCCCGCACAAACTGAAATCCGCCGTCTCAGGTTGCACCAGGGAATGCGCCGAAGCCCAAAGCAAAGACTTTGGCATTATCGCCACCGAACGCGGTTACAACCTGTTCGTTTGCGGTAACGGCGGCATGAAACCCCGTCACGCCGACCTGTTCGCCAGCGACCTCGACGACGAAACCTTAATTCGCTACATTGACCGCTTCTTGATGTTTTACATCCGCACCGCAGACCGACTGCAACGCACTAGCGTCTGGCTCGAGAAAATGCCAGGCGGCATCGAATACCTCAAGCAAGTCATTCTCGAGGATTCACTGGGCATTTGCGCCGAGTTGGAAGCCGATATGGAAAAGCACGTTCAAAATTACCAGTGCGAATGGGCGGCGACGCTCGAGAATCCAGAAAAGATGGCGACCTTCAAGCACTTTGTCAATTCTGATCTTCAAGACGACAACATTGTTTTTGTCAAAGACCGCGACCAACACCGTCCGATTTACGATTTTGAAAGGCTCGAGGCACTGCCGATGTTGAACATTGCCAACGATTGAAATCTGTTTCTCGCACGTTAAGAAAATCACCATAGGCAAGGGTGAACACAAGCGACCATGCCCGATAGGTGCGTTTTATGGTCAAGAAGGTTCACCCCTACGAACCCCAAAATCGTATGGTTGCAAAGCAAAAAAGGTTTAGAAAGAGAAATTCCCGTTTCTCGAGAAAAGAAATAAGCTCCCTTCTCTCCTGGGCTACAGTATGCACACATCTCGAGAAAATCTTTCCTGGACATATTTTTTACATTGCTGCAATGGAATCAAAATCCTTGTTTTGTGAACAATCAGCAGCGTTTCGAGATCGCAAAGGCAAGGCGCGGCAAGCGACCCAAGCCCGTAAGGTGCTGCTGTATGGGTCAAGAAGCAGCGCCCCTACGACAAAAAACAAGGTTTGTAGGGATGCTGCTTGCTGCATCCTTTCGCACGAATCGGAATCAACCTCATATTTGTGTGCAAACCGTAGTTCTCCTGGGAGAGAAGGGTTGGGGATGAGAGCCGAAAAAGTATTGGCTATATTGATTCGCCCCAAGCTCGAGAGAAACCCAAAGGAGTCCACATGCCCACCACACTCGCAGCAAAACCACTCGAAACCACCTGGACAGACGTCTGCACCCTCGAGCAAATCCCCGTCGCTGGCGGTGTGAACGCCCTGGTCGAAGACACCCAAGTTGCGGTTTTTCGCACTCGAGAGAACAAACTCTTTGCGGTTTCTAACTTCGACCCGTTTTCCAAAGCCAACGTCATGTCTCGAGGTATTTTTGGCAGCACCAAACGCGACGGACGCGATGTGTATAAGATCGCATCACCGATTCTGAAAAACACTTTTGACCTCGAGACGGGGCAGAGTTTTGATGATCCAAGCGTGTTTTTACGGGTTTTTAACGTGAAGCTCGAGGCTGGACGGGTTTTGGTCGGGGTGCTTTAGTGATGCTGTGCTGTAAACTGAGTTTATGACCGTATCCGCAAACTTTAACGGCGCAACCGTTCTCGCACTCGAGAGTCGTCGTGCCAGTGATATGCAAACCCTGATCGAAAGTTTGGGGGGGCTTGGAGTTGTTGCACCCAGCATTCGTGAAGTGCCGCTCGAGTCAAACCCCGA
>JANLWR010000401.1:0-6317 GCA_031364625.1 Deinococcales bacterium
AGGGGATGGTCTGAGACCATCCCCTACGAATGTTTACAAAAATTCGCTGATGACTTGATTTAACACCCACAAACCGTTCGTTGTGGCTCGCACGGTAGAGCCTTCAAACTCGAGTAAGCCTTGAGACACCAGTTTCTCGAATTGTGGCGCGAAATAATCTCGAGCGTTCAGTCCTGCTCGAGTTGAAATGTCTGTTAAATTCACGCCAGAAAGCAATCGCAAACCAGAAAAAAGTGCGTCGGTCACAAAAGATTCTCGAGTGACGGCTTCGATTTCGCCGCGTACGCCGGTCAACCAGTTTGAAAGGTGCGGGTTGGTGCGACGGTGTGCAATGACTTGTGCCTCGAGCGGTAATTCTTGAGAACCAATCTCGAGGTTTGGGTAATGTCCTGCTGCGCCGGCACCCAAACCGTAGTAAAAACGGTTTTGCCAGTAGGCAATGTTGTGGCGCGATTCAAAACCTGGTTTGGCATGGTTGGAAACCTCGTAACGCGCCAGACCAAACTCGGCTAGCACCGATTCGGCTAGCTCGAGGGAGCGTTCTTCGTCTTCGGCACGGACTTTGACGCCTGATCGAAAAAAGGCAGTTCCTTCTTCGATGGTCAGGGTGTAACAACTGATGTGCTCGAGTCCCAACGCGCCGAGGGTGCGTAAATCCTGTTCGACGTTTTGCCCTGGTACAGCCGTAATCGCGTCGCTGCTGACCTGAAATCCCGTCTCGAGTAGCGTCTCGAGGGCGGTCAGTGCTTGTTTGGCATCGTGGGTGCGCCCTAAAAATTTTAAAACTGAATCTTGAGTGCTTTGCACACCGACACTGGCACGGGTAAAACCCAGTTCGCGCCAGAGTTTGGCTCGAGCCACATTGACTGTTCCAGGGTTGACCTCGAGTGTTGCTTCCTGGTTTGCCCAACCAAAATACTTGCGAATGATGTCAGCAAGGCGCTCGAGTTCATGGTCACGCAAGAACGACGGCGTGCCGCCACCAACGTATAAAGTCGTCAGTTCAGAGTCGCCGTACTTTTCTGCTAACACTCGAGCATCGTTTTCGAGTTCGGTCAGGTATGCCTCGACCAGCCCAGCCCGCCGCTCGAGCACGTGAAAATCGCAGTACGGGCAGATGGTCGGACAGAATGGAACGTGAACGTAGAGGTGAGGAATCAAAGTGAGTGTATTTTCGGCTCGAGAATCGATTCTGGCAAGGGGCAAGTTATTTATTGCCAGCGAATACGACCCTCGGATTCGAGATTCCCCAGTTTCTCGAGCGCTTCGGCAATTAAAGGAATCGTGCCTGCAATCAAAATCAAACCGTTTTTGGGCGTGATTTCTCGAGCGAGTTGAAGTGCATCTTCAACGTTGCTCGAGATTCTGGCATTTTGATAGTGTGGCGCGATGGTTTCTGGGGCGGCGGCTCGAGCGGAATAACTGGCTTTGGTGCAAATCACAAATCTCGAGATGGGTTGTAGAGCTTTCGCCACCTCTGCAAAATCCTTATCCGCTTGGCTGCCGACAATCAACGTCACAGGCTCGAGGTGGTGCGCGGTGATAAAAGATGCCAACGCTCGAGCGCCGTGTGGGTTATGAGCGGCATCCAGAAGCACGCTCGGGCTTCCAGGAAGGTAGGTCAGCCTGCCAGGATTTGAAGCGCTTTCTAAGCCTCTCTGAATCGCTGCTGCGGGTATCTCGAGAATCTGTGCAGCAGCAACGGCAAGGGCAGCATTTGAAGCTTGGTGAATGCCCAGCATTCTCGAGTGTCCAGAAATCTTTCCGAGCGGTGTGGAAACTGAAATCTCGAGTCCGAGAAGTCCCAAATCTCGAGTTTCAAGCACAATTTCACGGTCTAAAACCCAAATTGGAGCGTTAAGTTCCGAAGCTCGAGCTTCAATCACTTTGAGGGCTGCCCCTGTTGCGCCAGTCACGACGGGAATACCCGTTCGGATAATGCCCGCTTTTTCAAAGGCGATTTTTTCCACAGTGCCGCCCAAAAATTGCGTGTGGTCAAGGTCGATGTTGGTAATCACACTGACTTGCGAATCCACCGCACTGGTCGAATCAAGTCGTCCACCCAACCCAACCTCGAGCACGGCATATTTGGCTCGAGATTCTTGAAAGTGCAGCAAGGCGATGGCGGTGATGAGTTCAAAAAAAGTTGCACCGATGCTGTCATTCACGGCTTGAAGGGTTTTGATGTGACGCTCGAGATCAAGATTAGGAATCTCGAGATTATTCACCAAAATGCGTTCGTGAAAGTGAAACAAATGCGGACTGGTGAACAAGCCCACACTCGAGACGGACGCGATCATGGCATTTAAGAATCTCGAGGTGCTGCCCTTGCCGTTTGTCCCCGCGATTTGCGCCACGATTAAACCGCGTTCAGGATGCCCCAGAACCTCGAGCAAGGCTTTCATGCGCGACAACCCAGGATGAATTCCGCGTTCTTGTTGCGACCACAACCAATCGATGCTCACGGTTCAGTAAAACATAAAAATCCCGCCACCCAAACTCGAGTGACGGGATTTTTAAAATCAGTTTAAGGATTCTTGTCCAGGAATGCCTTCAAGTTCTTGTTCTTCGGCGTGCTGAAAGTTGCATCGGTGACGCTTTTATAGCCGTTCGCTTCCATCTTGTAAGTGTAATCGCCAGCCTCGAGATTCTCGAACAATTTTCCACTGATGCCACTGGCGACCTCAGTGCCGCCTTTGAACAGCGTGATTTTAGAATCTGAAACATTTGAGAACACCCGCAACACGCAAGGGCATTTGGCGTTGCTGGCGTCGGTTCTGCCTGTGGCAACGTTGACTTTCATTTCGCTGCCAATATTTTGTCCGTCAGCTTGCAGTTGATAGGTGTAATCACCTGCAAGGGGTTTCTCGACGGAATACACCCATTCGCCGTCGCTGCCAACGGTTTCGCTGCCAACTTTTGTACCGTTTTGCAAAACGTCAAACATCATGCCTGGTTTACCCGTGCCTTGCAACATAAAGTCTTGGGCATCAAGGTTCTCGTTTAAGCTTGGGTACGAGAATTTGAAATCGTTCATGTTCATGTTGGCAGCCATTGCCGTTCCAGCAGCAGGGGCACTCGAGTCTGCCAGACCGCCGAAGAGGCTCGAGCCTAAAAGTGGCACAATCAACAGCGCGACGATGTTGGCGACTTTGATCATTGGGTTGATGGCAGGACCGGCGGTGTCCTTGTACGGGTCGCCCACGGTGTCGCCCGTGACGGAGGCTTGGTGCGCGAACGAGCCTTTTTTCAGCACGACACCATTTTCGTCTTTTAAATCTCCTGATTCAATGTATTTTTTGGCATTGTCCCAAGCGCCACCACCGGTGGTCATTTGGATTGCCATGAAAATACCGACCACGATCACGCCCATCAACAAACCGCCGAGCGCCTTGGGTCCGAGGATCAAACCGACCGCAATCGGTCCAAGCACAGGCAAAAGCGCGGGAACGATCATTTCACGCAGCGCGGCATCGGTGACAATGCCCACGGCTTTGGCGTAATCGGGTTTTTGCGTACCGAGCATGATGCCTGGCATTTCACGGAATTGACGCCTAACCTCGAGCACCACCGCACCTGCTGCACGTCCGACTGCTTCCATGCTCTTGGCGGCGAACAGACACGGCAGTATGCCGCCGATCAGCAACCCAGCCACAACCAGCGGGTCGCCAAGGTCAAAGCGCAGTGGCAAGCCGCCAACCGGAACGCGTTTGTCGAGTTCGGCGGTGTACGAGGCGAACAGTGCCAGCGCCGCAAGCCCAGCCGAACCGATGGCATAACCTTTGGTGACGGCTTTGGTGGTGTTGCCCACGGCATCGAGCGGATCGGTGACGTTGCGAACCTCATCGCCCAATTCTGCCATTTCGGCAATGCCGCCAGCGTTATCGGTGATTGGACCGAACGCGTCCACGGTCACGATCACACCGCACAAGCTGAGCATCGCCATGGCGGCAATTGCCACGCCGTACAGACCAGCCAAGGCGAATGCCACCAACGTTCCAGCCACAATCACCAGCACTGGAAAAGCCGTGGATTTCATACCCACAGCCAGACCGGCAATAATATTTGTGCCGTGACCCGTAATGCTCGCCCTCGAGATACCACGAACGGGCGCGAACTCGCTCGAGGTGTAATAATCGGTGATGTACATCAGTCCCATCGTGACCCCAAGCCCGACGAGGCTGGCGAAGAACAGATTCATGGAATTGATGCCCTCGCCTGAAACCATTGTCGATGCAAAGTAAAAGCCAATCGCGGCAAGCACCACCGACACCCAAACCCCTCGGTAGAGGCTGCCCATGATGCCTTTAGGGGTGGCGTCTTTTGGTGCGTTGATAAAGAAAATACCGACCACCGACGCGACAATGCCAAAACCGCCAACGATCAGCGGATACCACATCACCGAATCGTTGCTCGGGAATTTGAGATGCCCAAGCAGCAACGCGGCAATCGCGGTCACAATCAATGTCTCGAACAAATCGGCAGCCATGCCAGCGTCGTCACCGACATTGTCACCGACGTTATCGGCAATCACGGCTGGGTTGCGTGGATCGTCCTCGGGAATGCCAGCCTCGACCTTGCCGACCAAATCCGCGCCGACATCGGCGGCTTTGGTGAAAATACCGCCGCCGAGACGGGCGAACACCGAAATCAGGCTCGAGCCGAAACCGAGTCCGATCAGGGCGTCTGGGTTAAAAAGTCCTTGAGCATCTCGAGGCGAAAAGTTGGTTAAAAGTGCCAGCACCACAATGCCCAGACCGACCACGAACAAGCCTGTGACCGCGCCGCCCCAGGTGGCGACGCGCATGGCTGGTCCTAGACCGCCGTATGCGGCTTGGGCGGTGCGCACGTTGGCTCGAACGGCAACGTTCATGCCAATAAAACCTGCGGCGGCAGACGCGGCAGCGCCGATTAAGAAGTAAATCGCGCTGGTGATACCGAGCGCCACAGCAATTAAAATTGCCAACACCACGGCAACAATGCCGACGGCGGTGTACTGCTTGGTCAGGTACGCGCCTGCGCCTTCCTGAATCGCGGCGGCAATTTGCCGCATTCGATCATTGCCATCTGGCAACCTGAGAATTTGCCAGGTCAAATAAACGCCTGCCAACAATGCAATCACGCCTGCAATTAATGGAATTAACACTCGTTCACCTCCGTAAATTTCCCTCGAGTTCAATCGGGGTTTGGGTTTGGGACGAGTGCAATATAACCTTAGGGCTTGTCGAAATGGAAGCATGAATAGCTGACAGCACAAACGGATTTTGTAGCGGTGAACCTTGTGTTCTTGATTCTAATACGCACCTACTTGCCCCTTAAAGCAGCACCTGACGGGCTTCTTGCTGACAAGACAGCACTTACCGGGCTGTTCGCGCTTGGGGCGCTGACAGGCAGAATCGCTTTACCCTTCCAGTCAGTGATTTCTTGAAAATGTCAGATTATTTGTTGCATTTTCTCGAGCAAATCTGTAAGAGTACCTGACCCGAGTTCAAACCAATGGCAGCAAGATTGTGAACACCGCGCCGCCGTCTGGGTGATTCCCAGCCTCGAGTTTGCCGTGATGCGCCTCAACTATGGCGCGGGCAATGGCAAGCCCCAAACCGCTCGAGCCGTCCATACCACGGGTGCGGCTGGCATCACCACGGTAAAAACGCTCAAAGGCACGCTCGAGATTTTCGTTGCTCAAACCCTGCCCGTAATCCCTGACCGAAATGGCAACAAATTCTGGCTCGAGGCTTGCGGCAACCGTAATTTGTTTTGTGCCAGAGTGCTTCAGGGCATTCTCGAGCAAATTATTGAGAACCCTGGTGAGCTGGGTTTCGTCAAACCTGGCTTTCAAATCTGATGGAACGACCTCGAGTTGTAATGAGATGCCAGCCGATGATGCGCGAGGACCAAAACTCTCGAGCACCGCGCCCAGAAAGGGCTGTACGGCGGTCTCTTTAAGCTCGAGTTTCATGCCTCCACCCTCGGCAAGGCTGAGGGTGCGAAGATCATCAACCAGCCTCGAGAGCAGTAAAACTTCAGAATGCAAACGATCTAGCCCAGCCTCGTCGGGCGTGCGAATGCCGTCCTGCATCGCCTCGAGTTCGCTGCGCATGACCGCCAGCGGCGTGCGCAAGTCGTGGGCAATGTCGGCAACCATGTTGCGCCGCCAAGATTCTTGACGCTCCAAGCTGGCAATCAGGCTGTTAAAGGCTTCAGAGACGGTGCGCAGTTCGTCATTGCTGTTGGGAGGTTTGACCCGCACGCCGCGCTCGCCGGCGGCAATGCGGTTGGCGGCATCCTCGAGCGCATTGAGCGGTTTGGTCAATAAC
>JANLWR010000403.1:0-4574 GCA_031364625.1 Deinococcales bacterium
TGCGTCCAAGTTCAATTGCACCAGACCCACCTTTCCCAATAATGTCGGCATACGTTTTAAAGAGGGTGCCGTATTCAGCGATGGCACCAAGAATGTCATCGCGATATAATTGCGTTCCCACAGCAACGGGTACTTGTTGAATCAGTTGCGCAATTTCGTCAAGTTTGTCATCGATTTCGTTCAAGTGGTTGTTCAGGGCGTTCAGTTGTCCAGAAATATTCCTTAACAATGCTGTTTGAGCTTGAATCAATTCAGCCAGGTCAGGACCCTTTGGACCAAACAATCCAGCCAAGGCAATCCCAACTTGGACCACAGCAACGACAGCAGCCACCGCGACCGCTTGGGCTGATGGTTGTTTTGTATTGATCAGTAGACCAAAAGCGAAAACCCCAGCATATTTGAGCACGACTCGGCGACTTAGCTTTATATCAGTTTCACTTAATTCCATTGAGACACCTCCACATGGACAATAGACGTTATTCATGACCCAAAATCAACTTATTATCTGAGGCAACGCAGAAAGCCACCAAGGTATATCTCCACAATTACTTAGAGTGAGCTTTGAAGTAAAATTTCCGTGAATTACAGCGCTAACAATGGCTGATTTGCTCGAAATGCAAATAATGAAGTATTGCAAGCAGGATATCACAATTCCAATTATTGAGACCAAAAACGAATATGCTCCACGTCTCACAAGCATGAAATCTACAAGTGAGCAATCCTCAAGTCACCTTATCCAGCAAACGGAGGACTTTGGCTCAATGCTCATTGCTCACTCGACAACAGCTTCTCGAGTTCTTCAGGCGAATTCACAGGCATCTTACACGCCATGTTTTCACAAACGTAAGCCGTGGCAATGTTATCGAGCATTTCGCGTTGCTCAAGCACGGGCAGGTAACTCTCCCCTGCTGGCGCGGCAACAACGGCAACATGCGGCAGGAATCTCGAGTTGAGGACGTTGAGTAAGGCTTTGGTGTCGTCTTGCTCGAGGTCGCCGATGATGGCGATTTCGCGCATTGGGCTGGCAAAAGCTCCCAAGGCTTGCAGCAAACTGCCAAACCCTGTGGGTTGACGGTGCATGACTTCCAGCATGTGTTTGATTGGCTCGAGCGCCAATTGTTCCCATTCATGCTTGCCTGTCAGGCGCGACAGTTCGATCAACAACATTGCCATTGCACCGTTGCCGCTTGGAACGGCGCTGTCGAAATAGCCTTTGGGTCTGACAATCAGTTTTTCGCCGTCTTTCGGCGTGTCGAAAAAACCACCGTTCGGGTCTGAAAACAACTGAATTGCGGTTTGGGTCAGTTTTATCGCAAACTCGAGGTGTTCACGCTTGAACGTTGTGCGGTACAACTCGAGCAGTCCGAGGGCGTAAAAGGCGTAATCCTCGAGCATTCCGTCAATTTTTGAAATGCCATTTTTGTGCGTGTGAAACAAGCGACCGTCTTTGTAGAGTTGGGTTTTAACAAATTGAACGTTTTTCTCGGCTGCAATTAAATACTGCTTGTCGCGCATTACCCTTGTTCCCAAGGCGAAGGCTTTCAGCATCAATCCATTCCAAGAAGTCAGAATCTTATCGTCCAGGTTTGGTTTAATGCGCTTTTCTCGAGCGTTAAAAAGTTTCATGATGCTTGCATAACGACTGTTGGTCACGTCTTGCACTTTAAGCTCGAGTTTTTCGGCGACCATTTCATCACTTAAAACCTGAGTTAAGACGTTCGTGTGTTCCCAATTGCCGTGTTCAGTCACGCCGTACGCTGTTTCAAAAATCGGTGAGCGATCACCAAGCAGGCTGCGAATTTCTGCCAGATTCCAGACGAAAAACTTGCCTTCAACCCCTTCAGAATCGGCATCCTGGGCGCTGTAAAACCCGCCGCTCGAGTCGGTCATTTCGCGCAACACATAGACCATGGTATCGACGGCTGTAATGAGCGAGTCTACGTTTTTGGTGATTTGAAACGCGTGAAGGTACACCACAACCAGTTGCGCATTGTCGTAAAGCATTTTCTCGAAATGTGGCACGAGCCAGCGTTCGTCGGTGCTGTACCGTGCAAAGCCTCCGCCAATGTGGTCGTACATACCGCCCCTCGCCATGCCGTTCAAGGTGACTGTCAGCATCTCGAGGGCGTTTGGGTCTTTGGTGCGGTGATGGTACTGCGCCAGAAACTCGAGCGTGCCTGGGTTTGGAAATTTGGGTGCGCCGCCAAAGCCGCCATATTTGGCGTCAAAGTTGCCGCGCATGGTTTCAAAAGCTTGCTCGAGAATGCCAGTGTCAATGTCTGGCGCGGGTTTGATCTGCTCGAGTTTTTGCATGTGGCTGGTCAGGTCGTTGGCGTTCGCCAAAATATCATTGCGGCGGTTTTTCCAGGTGTCAGACAGGCTTTGCAACACCCGTGGAAATCCTGGACGACCATAACGGTCTTCGGGTGGAAAGTAAGTGCCGCCGTAAAATGGTTTACCATCAAAGGTCATGAACACGGTCATGGGCCAGCCGCCCTGTCCGGTCATGACTTGCACGGCGTTCATGTAAACGCTGTCCACGTCTGGGCGCTCCTCGCGGTCTACTTTGATGCAGACAAAAAACTGGTTCATGAGCGCGGCAATGCTGGGGTTTTCAAAACTCTCGCGTTCCATGACGTGACACCAGTGACAGGCACTGTAGCCAACCGACAGTAAAATGGGCACATCTCGAGTTCTGGCAGCTTCAAACGCCGCCTCTCCCCAAGGCAACCAATGAACTGGGTTGTGCGCGTGCTGCAATAAATACGGGCTGGTTTCATGGATGAGGGCATTGGCAGGGTGGTCGCTCACGGTTAAAGGTTAACCGATTTCCTTGGCTGCGGTCTGTGCGCTGGCTTGCTCGAGTGATGGGAATGTATTTTCCTGAATTGAATGGTTTCTTTTACTTGTCTTGGTTTTGTTGCTACAATGAAAGCAATGTTGCCTCTCGAACGTTTTCACCATGTGGTTAGGACTTTTCTCGTATCGGGTGACGTTGCGTTTAGCCGTCAGGCGTTGCTCGCCAAACTTGATATCGAAGCCATGACCGTGGCGTGTAAAGCGCTGGCAAGTTTGTTGCCAACAGGTGAAAATTTACTGCTCTTGGGCATCAATGAGCCGGTGCTGTGCTTGACCATCGCCAATGCTCTGAAATGCCCATTTGTCATGGTTGGCGATCTGGATTTGATCAGTTTTGAGGGTGGTGAAGTGCCAGAATTTGCGGCTCGAGACGATTTGTTGCAACTTGCATTTCATGAACGGACTTTGGCGGTGGCAAAAACCGCAATTCCAAAAGGCTCGAATGTGATCGTATTCGACGAGTTCCTCGAACTTGGTACCGAGTCACTGGCGCTGGTTCATCTGGCAGCCAAAGCTGGGGCGCGGGTCTTGGCGGTGGCTGCCTTGACCGAAAAAACCCATTTGGGTGCGCGTTCAAGGTTGCAAGTCCAGAATGTTGGCGTGATTTCCTTGGTGCAAATCGCCAAATCTGGCGACCAGTTGATTCTCGAGCAACGGTCTAACGATCATTTCTAGCGTTTTTGAGCAATTATTGAGCTTGGTTTGGGTGATTTGAAAATAAGTTCTCTCCCATGCCAAGTTTGAACAAGGATTTACCCGACGGTCGTTAATATAAAGTTAAAGTGTATTGCTGAATAAAGGTTTTCTGAATTGCATTGGGAAGTGTTTTTCATTTAGTCTGACGTTTGGCGATTGCTTTTGGGGATTGTAAGTTTTTTGAATCAAAACAGAAGCTAGGGTTTTAGTGAGGTGAGTGAACGATGGCAAATGAACAAAAAGCATTTGAGATTAGCAAAGGGGCATTGCTCTTGCCACCCTTACCAATCGATGCGCCGATCTTTAAAGGGCTGTCAAGCGCCCTGATCCGTTGGGACATGCTCGAGTCTGACATTTCCTCGCGGGCTAATTTCAGTGGTTTTGCACTGGTCGAATCGCCATTGTTGACGGCTCGAGCCTACTTTCTGGACTCGAAGTTTGTTGCCGCTTTCGCCTTCACTGAGGGCAAACAAGCCAAACCACTGACCCGTGAAACGCTGATCTCGAGTTACAGCACACGTGACACCAATATCAGCCTGTACACCTTAGACCGTTATATCGTCGCCATGCTCTCGAACGCCAGCACCTGGATTCTCGAGCTGGAACGCACCGTACCGCAAGCCTCGTTTAACGCCTTGTTTTCTCAATTGGGGGCGCAACGCCACACCGGTCAGTTGGTGGTGCTCGATTTTGATTGGCGCGGCGTCATCACCATGATGGAAGGACAGCCGATTCTTTCCAGTTACGAATCTGGAAGTGTCACATCGTACCAACACGAAGCCCTGACCCGAATTGCAATCGAAGCCGAAGACGCAGGCGTACAATTGGCGGTTTACGGCAAGGGAGAATTTGCGCTGCTCGATCAGAACGCCATTTTAAACGAGGGCAGTTTTGAAGAGGTGGTGCAAACCTGGGCGGAAATTCTGGCATTCTGTGAAGCCCGAACCGATGCCGCTCGAGGAAAAATGACCTTCGACACGCACTGGCGAGCCGCCAGCCTGTCACTGGTCGAACGCTAT
>JANLWR010000424.1:0-6418 GCA_031364625.1 Deinococcales bacterium
CCCAGATGCGAGAAGTCATTCAGGCGTCGCAAGAAGCTGTACTTCGAGAGCCATCACCAGAACCTGTGACTCAAGAATTGCAAGAACCTATTGTTGGGGAAGCACAGCAAGAATTTGAGGCTCGAGAAATACCGCAAGAATTTGACGTTCGAGAAATGCCGCAAGAATCTGTTACTCGCGCCGCGCCGCAAGAATCTGTCACTTCTGATACCCGAATCGAACCTCAAAGCGAATCAATTTCAGCTCAACCCCTGGCATCCGAACAAACCGATTGGCAACGATCAATTCCAGGCGACCCACAAAGCGGTGTGGTCGAAATTATTCGCGCCAAACCGCCACGAAAGTCTCAATCACAACGATCTGAAAAACCAACCGAGCCTCGAGAGGAAACGGCGAAGCCCCAGACGCCCGAAACTCGAGTTTCGCAACCTGCGGAAGCTGCGAATCCGCCCAAGCAAAATCTTAGTGAGCGCATGAAATCGTTGCAACAGCGTTTTGGCGGAACGGAACAAACCCGTTTTGACCCCAGCACCAACGCCTTTTCCCAGCGTGTTGAACTGGATGAAACTGAGCAAACGCCAGCACCAAAATTTCAATCGATCTCAGATGTTGCCCAGCGTCTTGCCCGACGTTACTCGGAAGCACCAGTACAAACCTCGAGCCAAGAAGAAACCAGTTCGCCAGATTTAAAAGTTGGGCAGCAACTTAATGCAACCCAAACTCGAGCCGCCAGCGAGTTTGTGCAACAAGGCACGCAACCCGTTCAACTGCGCGAAAGTACCCGTACTTTCCTCGAGCCACTCGTTGGTTTTGACCCCAGCCTTGCCAGGGTTTTTGTGGGCGCGAGCGCCAGTGAATTCACCTCGAGTTTGAACGCCGACGGCGCGACGGTCGCCACAGACGTTTACCTCAACAATGGTTTTATTGAGCAATCAGCCGAAGGTCTGGGCTTGCTGGCACACGAGTTAACGCATGTTGGGCAAAATTTGCAACCCGATTTTGTGCCGCCGATGTTGCAAAATACAAACGATCAACAAGATTTCACGGGCGAATCTTTTGAGACTCAAGCGCGTGCTATCGAAGCTCGAGTCACCAATACCGCCAGCATGTTCGTGCCAGGAATTGCGCTCGAGCCAGCAGCTTCACGTCAGACCGCTACCGCCCCGACAGCCTCCAGCAACGCGACACGAAATACTGACGCTTGGAATGGACTGCCAGCACCTTGGGAAGCCATGCCAAATTTGAATACCAACGCCACAGATTTTGTAACCGTGATCGCCCCGAGTTCTGTCGGCTCGAGCAGCACCACCAGCACAGGTTTTGCGCCCGTTGCGGATGCGCCGAGTTCGGCAGTGCAACTGGCAGAATCAGACCGACCCGCCGAGAATCCTGACAACGTGCCACATGGTGCGGCGGGCGGACAACCGCAGCCGCCCGCGCAAGACATGGATTTGCTGGCTCAACAGGTCTACGAAATTCTCAAACGCAGACTCTCGAGCGAACGCCGCCGAGAAGGCTAAGAAGGAGGTTAACCATGAGTGGAGCACCCGAAAAAGCCAGAATCACCATCTTAGAGGGTCAAGGCAAAAACAATTCCATTGATTGCATGTTCAACCCCAAGGAATACACGATTCAACGCAGCGTCAAATGGGAACAAGGCAAAAGCAGCGGTAAAAACGTGCCACCCATGAAGTTCACCAATGGCGAGCCTGCCTCTTTGCAACTCGAGTTGTACTTTGACACCTACGAAAAAACGGGT
Organism: Deinococcales bacterium; assembly: GCA_031364625.1. Taxonomy (GTDB): domain Bacteria; phylum Deinococcota; class Deinococci; order Deinococcales; family JAAFIG01; genus JANXTZ01. Next base: position 1,760 of record JANLWR010000424.1, read on the forward strand.
GATGACCGCGATGTGCGAAAGCACACCAAAAAAATTTGGGATCTCATGATGGTCGATGATGGTTTGAAAGACAACAAAAGTAAAGTCGGACGACCCTCAAAAATACTTTTTCAATGGGGCAAGGGCGTTAATTTTGAGGCGGTGGTGCAAAGTGTCTCACAAAATTTTACGATGTTCTTAAGCGACGGCATTCCGGTGCGGGCAAAATTGATTGTGGGTTTGTTGCAACTCCGAGATTTAACCAGTCAACCGCCAACCAACCCGACCTCGCAGGGTGACGGTGGCGAGCGCATCTGGACGGTACAACAGGGCGAAACTTTAAGCCTGATCGCGCACCGAACGCTTGGCGACACCAAAGCTTGGCGCAGCATTGCCGCCATGAACAAACTTGAGGATGTCCGCAAGCTCAGTCCGGGAATGGTGCTGGTGATCCCGAATGCCTAGCGGCGCGACCCAACACTTAAGTCATTTTTATTTGTATTTTGATGGCGCTCTGGAAAGCGAAATGCAGGACGATCTGCTGTCCGTGACCATCGAATCGAGCTTGCACCTGCCCGATACGGCAACGCTGGTGCTCAATGACCCAAACTTAAAATGGGTTGACCATGCAAAAGTCATGCCTGGGAAAGCCTTAAAAATTCAAGCCGAATCGGGTGCGGGTCCAGCCACCATTTTTGAAGGCGAACTGGTCGAACTCGAGCCTCATTACGAGCCTGAAGGGGTTAAGTTGACGATTCGGGCGTTTGACAAACTGCACCGTTTGACCCGAGGGCGTTTTGTGAAATCTTATGTGGATGTCAAAGATTCTGACATCATGAAAAAAATTATTGAGGGCGCAGGTTTGCAGGAAAAAGTCCAGGAAACCACTGTGATTCACAAGCATGTGCTCCAAGCCAATCAATCCAATTTTGAATTTCTGCGAGATCGTGCGGCGGCACTTGGTTACTTTATGTACGCCGAAGGCGACAAAATTCATTGCGAACCGCCCTCAACGGCGGGCGCTGCGGTCGAATTGCAATGGCATCAAAACCTAAGTGATTTTCGTCCGCGCCTGAGCACCGTTGGTATGGTCAGCGAAGTCAACGTACGCGGTTGGGATCCGAAAACCAAAAAAGTGGTGACAGCCATGCAGAACAAAGGGGAAGGCGCACCCAAAATTGGAGTTCAGCAATCTGGCATTGATATTGCTCGCGCTGCCCACAATATCAATGCCACATACTTGGTCAATAACCCACTGCCCCGCGATGCTGCTGCCGCCACCGTGCTTGCCAAAGCCGTTGCAGACCGTTTGATCGGACATTTTGTTGAAGCTGACGGTACGTGCGGTGGTGATCCAAAATTGCTGGCTGGACAAAAAGTCAAAATCTCGAGGGTCGGGACGCGTTTCTCGGGCGAATATTTTGTCACCTCGGCAACCCATATTTACCAACAAAAACTGGGTTACGTCACCCATTTTAGTGTGACTGGACAAAACCCAAGTTCGTTGCTCTCGAGCTTATATCGACGTGAATACCGTGCCGAGCCGAGCATTTGTGTGGCAATCGTGACCGACAATCAAGACCCTGAAAACATGAACCGTGTCAAAGTCAAATACCCAGCCTATTCGGACAACGACTCGAGTTACTGGGCAAGAATCGCCACACCCAGTGCTGGTAAAGAACGCGGCTTTCAATTTTTACCCGAAGTTGAAGATGAAGTGCTCATTGCTTTCGAGCAGGGCGACATCAACCAACCGTATGTCATCGGTAGCTTATGGAACGGCAAAGATGCACCGCCGCAGCCAGCCAGCGACGCCAAAGACAAACGCATGATCCGCTCACGCTCGGGACATGTGATTATTCTGGATGACACCGATGGAAGCGAAAAAATTATTATCAAAGACAAAACTGGCAGTAATACTGTGCAAATCGACTCGAGCAGCAACGAAATGAAAATCAGCATGGAAGGCGAAACCAAAATTATTGCCAAAGGCAAAATTAGCCTGGAATCGGATCAAGAAGTCACGATCAAAGGGCAGATGGGCGTCAAAATTGAAGGAATGCAAGTGGATATCAAAGGAAGCGCAGGCTTAAAAATGGACGGCGGCGCGATGGCAGAACTCAAAGGTGGTTTGGTCAAGATCAACTAAACTCGGGGACGCTCGAGAGACAGGATAATTTATGCCTTTTGCCGCAAGACTGACAGACATGACCGTGACAGGCGATTTGATTGTCGCCCCAGGTGCGCCCACCGTGATGATCGGCGGAATGCCCGCCGCCTGCGTTGGCGATGCCGTCGCTGGACCGGTTTGTACGGGCGCAATCAGTATGGGTAGCATGACTGTTCTGATTGGAGGTCGCCCTGCCGCCCGAATGGGCAGCATGGTGGCTGGTGCAAATACGGTCACTGGCGTACCACTGACCACCACGATAGCCCCGCCCTGCTGCCCAACCGTAGACATTGGAGGTTAAGCATGAACGAAGACGCAATGAAAGATTTTTTGGGGGTCGGCTGGTCGTTTCCGGTTGGCGTGGACGCCAGAGGGCGCATTGGTTTGGCGCGGCACGTGACCGACATTGAACAAGCCATTTTGATGATCTTGCAAACCCCCAAAGGACAACGCGTCATGCGCCCAGAGTTTGGTTGCCAAGTTCACGAACTGATTTTTGCACCCAACGACGCGAACACTTGGGGCTTGGCTTCTTATTACGTCGAAGATGCGCTGCGTTTTTGGGAACCGCGCATCGAAGTGCTCGAGGTCAACACCCGCCCCGACCCAGAATACAATGAGCGTATGGACATTGAAGTGAGTTATGAAATCAAAGCCACGCATGACCGGCGTTCATTGGTCTTTCCGTTTTACCGAATTCCTGGCGAGTGAAAAACTCGAGCATCAAAATATTCGAGAAGTAAAATATTTGGTTCTAGAATTGAAACTCGAGAAACAAAAATTGTCAACCCATTTTTTCCTTACAAGATCAATCTGCATTCACCCCCACAAAAACCAAAAAACAAGACTCAATTTTTGCCTGCCCCAATTCCTTCTCGCTCGAGGTGCGCATGTCCTTACCAACCACCAACCTGGATGACCGAAAATTTCAAGACATTGTTGACCAAGCCAAACGCTTGATCCCGCAATACTGCCCAGAATGGACGGATCACAACGTCTCTGACCCTGGCGTGGCACTGATCGAACTGTTCGCCTGGATGACCGACATGCTCTTGTACCGCGTTAACCAAGTGCCGGACAAAATGTATGTCAAATTCCTCGAGATGATCGGCGTCAAACTCGAGCCGCCACAAGCCGCGACCGTTCCAGTCACCTTTTACCTCTCGCAGAGCCAAAGCGTGCCGCTCATTTTGCCCGAAGCCAGCGAGGTTGCCACGGTTCGTACCGAAACCAGCCCTGCGATTATTTTTTCGACCGAACAAGCCCTGACCATCACGCCACCCGTTTTGCTGGGCGCATTCTCTCGAGATGCTACGCTTGGACGCGATGCGCCCTGGGTGGTGCATGAACTCTCGCAACTCGAACTGGCGGGCAACAGCTTGCGCCTGTTTCCATTGCAACCAAACCCAAACGATGCCTTTTACCTCTCGCTCGAGACAGACCATAGCAATCACGTGCTTGCCATCATGCTCGAGTGTGAAACTGCGGGTGGCGCGGGCATTGACCCGACCAACCCGCCACTGGTTTGGGAAGTCTGGCAAGGTCCCGTGCGCAACTGGCAACCCTGCGAGGTTGAATTTGACGGTACGGGCGGGTTTAACATGTCGGGCGAAGTGATTTTGCACGTGCCAGCCATGCAGCAACGCGCTTTGCAAAACATCTCGAGCTACTGGCTGCGGGTGCGCTTGACCAGCGAACAGGCGGGCACACTGCGTTACGGTGTCTCCCCAGAAATTGAAGCCATCAAACTCGAGTCCAGGGGCGGCACTGCCAACGCCCGTCACGCTGTGACCGTGACCGACGAGTACATTGGCGTCAGCGACGGCACGCCAGGGCAGAAATTTAATTTGCTGCACTCGCCGATTTTGGCTCGAGACGCAACCCGTGATGCCCTGATGGTTGAGGCGATTGGCAGCGAACCCGAGGCTTGGTCTGAGGTTGCCGATTTTGCCGATTCCAAACGTGGTGACAAACATTACAGCTTGGAGAGTTTAGATGGCAGCATCCGCTTTGGCGCAACCCTGCCCCAACCAGACGGCACGGTTTACACCTTCGGGCAGATTCCAGCCAAAGGTGCAACCCTCAGGTTCTCGAGGTATCAATACGGCGGCGGCGTCATGGGCAACGTGCCAAAAGGGGCGCTGAGTGTTTTAAAGTCCAGCATTCCTTACGTCGCCAGGGTGGTTAACCGCCAAGCCGCCGTCGGAGGACGCAACCCACAAAGTTTGGAGGACGCCAAAACCAAAGCCCCACAAACCCTGCGCACCCGCACCCGTGCCGTCTCGAGCGACGATTACGAACATTTGGCGCAGCAAGTCCCAGGCGTCGCCAGGGCGTACTGCCTTGCGCCAGGCAGTCAAACCAACCCGAAGCCAGGCGATCCCAAACCAGGGCAGGTGGCACTGATTGTGCTGCCAAGCACCGATTATGCTTCGGGATCGATTCCGGTCGAAGCCATGACCCTATCCGCCGAAACCCGCGCCGATGTGCTGGCACAACTCGAGGGTCGA
>JANLWR010000430.1:0-3111 GCA_031364625.1 Deinococcales bacterium
TGGTGGCGCAAGCCTTTCTGGGTCAACTCGATTTCAATCACGATGACATCATCAGTTCAGAGGAAGTAAAACTATTTTCAAAGACCATGCTCGAGAAAGTGACGCTCGAGGTGAATGGAAAAGCCGTTCAATGGCAACTCGAGTCCAGCCAAATTCCTGAAGTAAAAACGGTGAAACTGGGTGGCGGTCAGTTGCAACTGATTTTGACGGGTACGCCCGACGGCTTGCTCGAGTCGAATCAATTTATTTTTCGCAATGACTTTCAACCCGTGAAAAGCGCTTACCTCGCCAACGTTTTTGTGCAATCGGCTGATGTCAAAATTCTTTCGCAACAACGCGACGCATTGCAACAAGAGTTTCGCGTAAACTTCGGACTTGACTTACCAACAAGAGGTTTTTCGTGGTGGTGGCTGGGCTTGGGTCTTCCAGTCTTATTCCTATTCGGTTTTTTCTGGTTGCCTCGAGTTGCCAAGCTGCAAAAGACGGTTGCACCATGAAACTCAGAATTCTCTTGCTGTTGGCTTTGGTTTTCTCGAGCACCGCCTTTGCACATACGATTTCGTTCAGTCATCTCAGGCTCGAGATCGACCCAAACCAAACGCTGGTGCGACTCGAGTTGCCTGTCGGTGATCTTACACGGCAACTTTCACCAGGGGCGCAATTGCTCGAGCAACAAAACCTGAACGAATTCAAACCTCAGATTCTCGAGATGCTGCAACAACGTTTTTCGATCAACAATCAAAAGCTTACTATCACCAATTTTTTTCTCGAGCCACTGCCCGCTCAAAAAGAAATTCGAGCCACTTGGACAATGCCTGCTTTGCAGCCAAACGTAACCTTTCAAATCAAGATTTTGCTGTTTCCAGACAACAATTTGCATAAAACTTTTTTAGACATTTACAAGAATCAAACACTCGGGCAACAAGTTATTTTTGATGCCCAAAAAACCGAATTCACGTACTCATCCACACAAACCCAGAACATCCTGGCAGTGATTTGGAGTTTTGTCCTCGAAGGAATTCACCATATTTTTATTGGACTCGACCACATTCTGTTTATTGTGGGCTTGTTGCTGCTGGGCGGAAATTTATGGCAACTGCTGAAAATCGTTTCGTTGTTTACCCTGGCGCACAGCATCACGTTGGCGCTGGCGACGCTGCATGTACTCAATCCGCCAGCTAGCATTGTTGAACCCGCGATTGCCGCCAGCATCGTTTTTGTTGGACTGCACAGTTTGCGCGGCAGCAAACACGATTTGCGCCAGGTGTTTGCCTTTGCGTTCGGTTTTATTCACGGTTTTGGTTTCGCCAACGCCCTGTCCGAGATGGCACTGCCGCAAAATGCGCTGGTCTGGTCTTTGTTTGCCTTTAACCTTGGCGTGGAAATTGGACAGATGTGCATTGTGCTGCTGGTTGCACCCTCGTTAATGTTGTTGCGCAAATATGACCCCAAAAATGCCGTGCCAGTCATCCGTGTGGCATCGCTAGCCGTGATCGCCGCCGGCGCGTACTGGTTTGTTGAACGGGTTGCGGGAGTTTAAACTTTTGTATGCGCGTCTTGCTGATCGAAGATGACCAAGAACTGGCTGCCCTGATCCTCGAGGGACTCGCCAAAGACGGCTTTGAACCCGAACTGGCAACCAATGCCAAGGAAGGTTTTGCCCTTGCTGGTTTAGGGACTTACGCGGCATTGATTGTCGATGTGATGCTGCCCGAAGGACAAGACGCGGGTTTTAAGGTGGCGGGGAAATTACGTCAAGCCGACGTTCACACGCCAATTCTGTTTTTGACCGCTCGAGCCGACATGAATTCAAAACTTCAGGGTTTGGAGATCGGTGGTGACGATTACCTGCCCAAACCGTTTGACTTCCGTGAATTACGCGCCCGTCTGCGGTCTTTGGTGCGCCGTTCCAGTGGTCACTCGAGCAACACCTTGAAACTTCCAGGTGATTATGAAGTGCAATTGGAATCTGGGCAGGTCTTTTTTCAAACCAAAGAGCTTCACCTGACCCCCCGCGAGTACGCGCTGCTCGAGGTTTTTGCCCTCAACCCAGGTCGGATTTTTAGCCGTGAAGACCTGATCGAACGCATTTGGTCGGGCGACTCGAGCGTGACCCCTAAAATTGTTGACGTCTACATCTCGAGCTTGCGCCGTAAACTCTCCGAAACCCTGCTCGAGACGGTGCGAGGACGCGGTTACAGGTTGGGTTCATGAGCCTGCGTTGGCGTTTGACGCTGCTGTATGCCAGTCTTTTGGTGGTCATTGGCACGGTCATCGGCACAGCCGTTTTTTTGACGGTGCGGGCTGGCTTGTACCAGGTGCTTGACCGTTGGTTGTGGCAAGCCGCTCAGGATTTTGCGCGTCCGTACTCGGAGCATCCCGACCAGAAATTACCACCATCTGGCAACGAAAATGACAAGCCACCCGATGCGGCGTTTTTTACGGTTTTCACTGCACCGCTCGAGCGAAGCCAGCACCTCGACCCAAGCCCAGTCGCACCCGTTTTTATTGAAGGCATTCGCAGTTTGTCCGGCTACCGCGTGGCGATGATCCAAGCCCAAAATGGCTATTGGGTGCAAACCGCAAGGCTCGAGACGCAAACCCAAGCCACCCTCGATTCGGTCTTAAAATTGTTGCTGATCGGTATTCCCGTGCTGTCAATAATCGGTCTGGGCGTCGGTTATGTTTTTGTTGGCAGGGCGTTCGCGCCCATGAATTCCGTGGCAGAATTGGCAAAACGCATCGCCCTTTCCGGCGAGGTTCAAGAACGCGTTCCCGTACCGCTCGGGAAAGACGAAATGGTACACCTGACCTCCACCGTCAACGCCATGCTCGAGCGTCTGGAATTGTCCTTGCAACGCGAACGTGTCTTTGCCCTGGCTGCCGCCCACGAGTTGCGCACGCCACTGACCAAACTGCTGGCACGCATCGAACTGACAATGGAGCAACCGCGCAACATTCTCGAGTATCAAAGTGCCTTAACGGGCTTGCAGCAATCGGCATCGGAAATGAAACGCTTGGTGCTACACCTGTTGACTTTTTCCAACAGTGGGCAACTGTTCAACCCGCAACGCCTTGACCTTGCCAACCTCGCACTCGAATGCAGCGAAG
>JANLWR010000452.1:0-3964 GCA_031364625.1 Deinococcales bacterium
ATCTGTAATTCGTCCAATGCCATCTTATTTTAGGAATGAGGACATCATGCCGAAACAAAAAATACGAACCTTACGTTTGATGCTCGGACTTGGATTGGTCACACTGCTGGTTGGTTTAAGCGCTTGTGACAATGGTACGCCTCCCAACCCACCGCCGCCGACCACCGCCGTTTTGAAACGTGCCTCCAAATCAGGTGCCATCGCCTTCACTGGTGACGTTAAATATGTGGTCGCGGTCAATCCAGAAAATGATTCGATCTCGGTGTTCCGCACCAGCGACGATACCAAAACGGCAGAATTGCCTGTTGGCGATGAACCCGTGTCGGTCGTGATCCATCCAGACGACAACACTGCGTATGTCGCGCTTCGAGGCGACGCCAAAGTTGTGAAAATCAATAACATCCGTACCAGCCCAGCCCTGGCTGGCAGCGTCAATGTTGGTTCAGAACCGACGGGTGTCGCGTTAACTCCAACCGGTGCAAAATTGGTCGTGACCGAATTTGCCGAAAGCCGAGTGGCATTGATTGACACGGCAACCATGACCCTCAGCACCACCAAAAACATCGTCAATCCTCGAGCTGTGGCAATTTCCAATGATGGTGACACCGACGACAACGATGAAAAAATTGTGATCACCGAATTTTATGGTCGTGCCACTGGCACTGAAGCCACAGATGCCAGCCGCACAGGCGCGGTTCGGTTGCTCTCGAGTTCCAACTTGGCAGACCAAGGCGAGGTGCTGTTCCCGCCAGTCAGCCCAGGCGCGTTTGTCCCGACTTCAACCGGACCAAATCAACTGGCGAGCGTGGCGATAGCGGGCGATAAATTTTATGTGACCGCCGTTGCCGCGTCTCCAGATGGTATCCCGACGTTCAACGAGAATGTCTTTCCGCTGGTCTTGATCGGCAGCGTCTCGAGCGGCACAAAACTTGGCACGATCAGTCTGGCAGATGCGATCAAAGCCCAAGTGCCGACTGGGCGCAATTTCATGGCAGACGTGTACGACCTGGCATTTGTCGGCAATTCTTTGGCGTATATTCTGGCACGCGGCGCAGACGAAATCACCCGCACCTTGTTCACCAGCGATACGGCTGTGACTTTGGGCGCGACCGTAAGCGGGACGCCAGTGCCGCAAATTGACCTGCTGGCAAATGCTGCCAGTACCGGTTGTCAAAATCCAATCGGGGTCGTGACCGCCCACAATGTCAGCATCACCGCCAAAATGTATGTCGATTGTTGGGTCAGCCGTTCGGTCACCGTGGTGGATTTAAACCAACAAAAAGCGATTGCCAAAATCGCCTCCTCGAGCGCCCCTGCGGCTGGTTTGGAAACGGACATCAATAAAGGACGACGCTTTTACTTCACGGGTCGCGCCCGTTGGTCCAACGAATCTTGGAGCAGTTGCGGTTCGTGCCATCCTGACGGCTTATCGGACAACATCACCTGGCGCTTTCCAGCCGGACCGCGCCAGACCACCAGTATGGACGGCACGTTCAGTCACGGGGCTGGCGCTCAAAAGCAGCGCATTCTCAACTGGAGCGCAATTTTTGATGAAGTCCATGACTTTGAACGCAACACTCGAGGTGTGTCCGGTGGTTTGGGGGCAATCACGACTGGTACTTGTGGCGGCAACCTGAGCGGTGAAACCAAGTTGTCGCTCAATCCCAATGATGCCACTAATACCGATCTTAACGGTTTGAAAGTTCAACTTGGCGCACCCTCGATTCAAGAAATTCAAGATGGTGTGGTCACCGGTCCGAGTTGCGTTAAAGACTGGGATGAAATAAACATTTTTGTCAAAACCATTCGCCCACCAAAGGCTCGTACAACGGCGGACGCGGCATCGGTTGACCGTGGTTTGACCTTGTTCCGTCAAGGCGGATGCGCCCAATGTCACGGTGGCGCCGGTTGGACGCTCTCGAGACGCTTCTTCACGCCACTTTCAGCCACCAATACGGCACTTGCAACAACTGCCTTTAACGATCTTGGTGCCCCAAAGCACACCACACAAATCCAAGCCGAACCCACCGCGACAGCCGGCGTGTTTATCGCCCCCGCCCAGGTCAGTTGCGTTTTGCGCCGGGTTGGTTCGTTTGGCGTTTCAGGTGACACGACCGCCACCGACACCCTCGAGCGCAAAGGCGTGACGGGTTTCCCTCGAGCGCAGGGTGAATTCGCTGGGTACAACATTCCGTCCTTGTATGGGCTATCGGTGGCGGGACCACTATTGCATCATGGGCAAGCCAAAACTTTGGATGAACTGTTTGGCGATGCAAAATATGCGGCGCATCGTTTGGCAGGCAGTCCTGTTTTTAACAGCGGCAATCCATTGGCGGGTCAAGATTTATCGGATATGAAAAACTTCTTGTTCTCGATTGATGCTGCAAAAACTGAAGAAAGCCCACCTAGCGGTTCTGAACTTTGCCCAACGGTCTTTCCTTAAACGTTTCCATTTGAAAAGGACGATCAATTATTTGATCGTCCTTTTTAATTTCTACAAATCCTGAGTTTTTGTTTCGATCTCGAGCCTTAGCAGTGCCTCAGCGAGTTGTTTGGCAAGTTCGGTTTCGTCGCCAGCATTCTCAAGCGTCACGGCGGCTCGAAGTCGTTTTTCACTGGCTGGCATTTGCGCCGCATCTCGAGCCAGAAAAGCTTCATGGGTCATGCCATCTCGAGCCAAGACCCGTGCCAACCGAATCTCGAGAGGCGCATCGACCAAGATTACGCTATCAAACAGAGGCTCGAGTTTGCTTTCAAACAACAATGGAATGTCTTGAACCACGGCTGGTACTCCAGTTTTTTCGAGCTGGTGTTGCAAACGGTTCATTTCACTACGAACGCGAGGGTGAATGATGGCGTTCAATTGCGCCCGAGCCTCGGGATTGGCAAAGACCAATGTCGCCAGTTTGGCGCGGTTTAAACCCTGCTCGAGCACGTATTCGTCTCCAAAGGTTTCTTGAACGGACTTGAGAACCACTGGCGAACTCGATACTTCTCGAGCCACCGCATCGGCGTCGAGCACAGGAATACCCTTTTCACGCAACAGCCTTGCGACCGTGCTTTTACCAGCCCCAATGCTGCCGGTTAAACCAATCTTTTTCATACCTCATCTGCCGGGTGTTTGACTTGCTGTTTGATGATTTCGCGCTCCAGGTAGCCAAAAAAACTTAAAATCAGAATCAATAAAACGGTGCTGCCAACTGCCAGAACGTACCGCTCCAGACCGCACGCCATGCCAACTCCGGCAGAACCCAAAATGCTGGCGGCGGTGGTTAAACCGTGTTTGCGTCCGGCTGGACTCATGAAAATTGTGCCTGCACCCAAAAAACTGATGCCCGAAATGGTCGCGCCGATAATGGCGATTGGGTCTAGTTTTAATGCCGCATAACCTCGAGCACTCTCGCGTTCCATCACGATCTCGCCAAGAATCACAAACATTGCCGACGAGAAACCGACCAGCATGTGCGTGCGTAACCCTGCCGATTTTCCTCGAGCCTCTCGCTCAAAGCCGATCAAGCCACATAGGATCATTGCCACCAGCAAACGCAACAACATTTCGAGGTCTGGGTTCACAAATGCAGTTTAAGTTATGGTGTGAACATTTTGTCGTTTGAATACTCAAGTTGAAATCTCGAGCATTCAAACCTTATTTCGTATGCTCGAGATTTGAGCTGAGAACTCAAGACGAAAAGCTTTAATCTTTTAAACGTTTGGCGGCTGCGGTCAGGGCTGGCAGAATCAGGTTAAGGTCGCCTATGATTCCGTAATCGGCAACCTTAAAAATGGGTGCTTCGGGGTCTTTGTTGATGGCAACAATGTACTTGCTTTTGCCCATGCCCGAAAGATGTTGAACCGCCCCCGATACTCCAGCGCAAATATAAGCGTTGGGTTGCACGGTTTTTCCGGTTTGTCCAACCTGTTCGGCGTACGGTCGCCAGCCCGCGTCCACCGCCGCACGGGTCGC
>JANLWR010000468.1:0-3830 GCA_031364625.1 Deinococcales bacterium
TGATCGGGTTGACCTGCCGCATCACCGACCAGAAATTGAATTTCTTGTTGAATCAAACTCAGAGACAAGCTGGCTCGCAGAGGAATACCTTCGGGCGCGAAAAATTCGAGCGATTCCTCGAGCGATTCCATGATCCCGTCAAACTTGAAGATGCCCCACAACAAGCGCACTTTGGGCGGTCTGAACTTGCCCTTGTCAGGATTGTCTTTTTTTTCGCTGGGTGTGATCAGATCAATGACTTTCTTGGTGACTTTGCGTACATCCTTGTCACTGAGTTTGCTTGCCTCGCCCTCGGAAGCCAATTGACCAGCTTTGAGGCTCGAGCCAGTGGTATCAAACACCAGTTGCACCGCGAGTTTGGTGCTGCCCTTACCCACAAATTGTTTGGGCTGTCCAGTGTTGCCGCCCCTGCCCGCTCGACCACCACCACCGCCCTGATCGCCCGTCGCTACTTGGTTTGAATAACTGACTTTGAGGGTCTCGGGGTTGAATTGCACCTCGAAACCTTCTTTGTCAATCGGTTCGTTCTGCTCGTTCAGTGAAAACAATTTGGCTTTGATCAGGCTCATGGTGTCTCCTTGGTGTTTTGGTGGATGCTCGAGTCAAAAAAATCTTGATTTATGGGTCTGTTTTCAACGTCATTTTTGTGTAAACCATCTGAAATTCTTCGATGGCAATCGTGCCGTCTTTGGCGTTCAGGGCTGGGGCTTTGAACTTTACGGGCAGGCAACCGGTCAGCGTAAATCGCGCTCGTTCGGGGCGTTTGCCTTTGCCCTCAAAGCGCTCAGAGGCGAACAGCACCACGTCGGCACTGGCGCGAAGGCTTGGGTCGGACAGGCTTTTTTCAAACCATTTGTATAGATCAAACGAACTGGTCATGCCGCGCTTCAAGGTTAGCGGGGCGTAATTGGCAGCACCCGAGAGCCGAATCTGTTCGCTGTTGTTGCCACCCTCGCGGATGGTTTTAACCTCGCGGGTGATCTCGAGACCGTCACATTCGGCAAAGGAGGCATTGCAGATCAGACCAATGTCTGGAACGTTGATCTCGACGGCAAAATTAAAAGCGCTGAAGGGTGCAAGTACGGTCTCATTGGCGGGGTTGCTCATCGGTTGCCCTCCTCGATCAACAAACCCTGATTGCCATTTTGGATCAATCGCACGGTCAGGAAGTACAAGGGCTTTGAAGGGGCGACCTGAATTTCGACTACCAATAAACCCGTCTCGAGGTTTGCAGGTGGGTTTACGTCGCTCCCAGCCCGCACACGGTAGCTGCTGGCGGCGCTGCGACCCTTGAACGCACCGCGTTTGAACATTTGTTCCAGCACATTTTCAAACAGGCGTTCCGCCAGACGTTGCAAAACGCCGTCATTGGATTCAAAGACCAGCCTCGAGCCAACTTGCAATGCCAGTCGGCGCAGCAGGGACAGAAGGCGCCGCACGTTGACTTCGATCAGGTCGGGGTCAAGGCTTAAAGTCTGAGCGCTCAAGCACAAAATACCGTGTGGTTCTTGCCAGATCGGATTGAGATAAGCCTCGAGCAGTTCGAGTCGGCGGTTTGGGTTCAGTCGCGGACTGAGGGTTAAAACATTGCGCAGCGCCCTGTTGGCTGGGGACACCCAAGCTCCGCGATTTAAAGATCGTTCGGCGTAAACCCCGAGCATTGCTCCGTCGGGCGGCAGGTGACGTAGGCTGGGCGTACCAACTCGAGTTGCCTGAACAGTGCTGGCTGGCTCGAGTTCGGTCAGCCACGGATGATAAACCGCGCCGTAACTGAGGGCGCTGGCTTCACCAAAACCCAAAACGGGGACTTCGAGATCGATGCTCTGTTCGCGGCTTAAACCGCTTAAGTAGCGCAGTTTTTTCAGGTGCTCGAGCGTCTGCTGGTCGCGGTAATGCGCGGGCAAACCCAGCACCGCAAAGACATCACCTCGAGCGGCGCACAAGCGAAGTGCGGCGCGTTGAATCCTTAACAGGCTTGCCGCGTCGTACTTGTTTTCATCCTCGAGTTGCCACTCGCCCACCCGGTTCACGGTCACTGCGAGGGTGTTCGACCACGGACTGAACAAATCTGTTTCGCAAGCCCCCAGTCCAACAAGTTCTGCCCGAACACGGTATTTGTAATTCCCAGAAGGCTGTGCAATTACATTCCAGATTTCGCCTTCAAGGTCGGTAAAAACCTCAGCTTTGGGCGCACTCGAGTATTCTTCTAGGCGGTAACGCAGCGCCGACTTCAGATTTTCAGGCACACCTGCGACTGCCCACTCGAGGCTAAAATTACCCGCCAAATCTGGGGCGGCAGGGGTTTTCAATTCGGGCGCTCGATCCAGAGGGTTGGCACAGGTCTTAAATCCAGTAGTGATTGGAGGTTCAGGAACTGGTGGCTCGAGGGCTTGAACTAAATCTGATTGAACCAAATTCCAGTTTCGATGCAGCGCATCAGGTACGGCTAGCAATGTCACCTCGTCTAAATTGAACAGCGCATGAATCCCCTGAAGTTTTGAGCGCGGACTGCTGCCCTCGTAACGAATCGCGTCGGCACTAGCGGACAAATTAAAGACCTGGGTTTGACGCAATTCTGGATCGAGAAAAAGTTGCTCGCTAAAATGTTGCAAGCCGTCGCGCTCGAGGGCAGATTCTGGAGTCTCGAGTTTGTCAAGCTCCAAACTGAACTCAAGGTCAAGTTCGACGGGATAAGCCGTTTGCAAATGGCTGTCCAAACCCGCCAGCCCAAAGCCCGTGGCAAGTGCCTCGCGCCACAAATCTGGCAAACTCGAACCCAACTCGAGGTGCGTGTTTGCCCAACTCGAGCTTTGATTGCTGGGGCTGGTCTTAAGTTTCCATTCGACTTCCAGGCGTTCAAACAGCAATTCGTCGGTTGGCAATGCACCAACAAATCGCGGGTGACGCGCATCAAACCCCAGATCGTGTAAGTGTGTTTTTTGACCGTCGCTGCCCGTGACCCGCATCTCGAGCCGCAGACGTTCGACGCGTAACCTGCCCAGTTGGTTCGCTGGAGGATTGAACGTGTTTTGATCGGGTATTGTTTGACCCAAAAACCAACGCGGCTTGTCGAGTGTCATTTTTAACTGTGCTGTTGACGTAAAGATCGGCTCGAGCTTTTGCACCGTCGCCATCACGCCAAAATCACCACAACGCAAGCAGATCATTTCACCAGGCAAAACGGTATCCGGAGCGATGGTCAACTCGAGCGTATCGGCTAGAAATTCAACTTTGGACGCCGCGATCAACGCCCGACGCTCGAGCCTGGCGCTGAGTTTTATTCCATCCGACCAACTGCCGACGGAACGCGCTTGCAACAAAACCGAAGTCCCATTTTCGCTCACCAATCCAGGCACAACAAACTGGTTGGCTCGAGCCGTGCTCAAATCCCCGACCCGCACCACCCAACAGCGTTTGCCGCCATTGCGAAAAAAAGCCCGAACACTGCCCGCCAGATAAGCCCGCACAACCTCGCTGCGACTGGCATCCCAAACGAGCGGCAGGTCGGCGCCAAACGTGTCCTCAAACTGCCCGACATCCTCGAGCGGCACTGGGCGGTGCATTGGACCTTTTGCGGCAAAGCCGACAAAACCCGCCACGTCCATGCGCGGCAAGCTTTCGTCTAGGGCGGGCGTTTGAACTTCAAAACGCACCCCTGGAAGACGGTCATAACGGACTTTGCTCGTTTGCATCGGTTCACCTTTTAAGGAATTATCCTGAAATAAATTTTGCAAATGCGTGGGTGGTGACAATCACATTAATTCCAACTTGATCAGTTTTTATCTCTCAGACACAAAAAACAGCAATTGCTCTATCTACCCTCATCCCCG
>JANLWR010000470.1:0-3370 GCA_031364625.1 Deinococcales bacterium
TACTGATGAACTCGAGAAGTTGAAACCACGAAGCAAATAGAAACTCGAGATACAGCAATGTGCAGTTTTTGGAGATGAAATATCATGAATGAACTGAATAAATCATACGATCCCGCCACCGTCGAACCAACCTGGGCTGAACAATGGGCTAAACCAGGCACTTTCCGTGCCGATGAAACCTCGAGCAAACCCGCCTTTACGATAGTGATTCCCCCGCCGAACGTCACGGGCAGTCTGCATTTGGGTCATGCGCTGGACAACACGATCATTGATATTCTGACGCGTTTTAAACGTATGGCGGGTTTCGAGGCGTTGTACTTGCCTGGAACGGATCATGCGGGCATCAGCACGCAAGTGCTGGTGGAGAAGGAATTGGCGGCGGAGGGCAAAACGCGGCATTGTCTGGGGCGCGAAAAGTTTCTCGAGCGGGTTTGGGAGTTTAAGGAAAAAAATGGCGGCACGATCTTAAAGCAGTTACAACGTCTTGGGGTCAGTGCGGATTGGTCGCGGGAACGCTTCACGATGGACGAAGGCTTGTCCAGGGCGGTGCGGCACACGTTCGTTCAATACTTCCATAAGGGCATGGCGTACCGTGGCGAGCGCATTGTGAACTGGGACCCTGTGGCGCAAACGGTGCTGTCCGATCTCGAGGTTGACCGTGAGGAACGCCAGGGGAAAATGTACACACTGGTTTACAAGCTCGAGGATGGTTCGGGGCAGATGATGGTGGCGACGGTGCGTCCTGAAACGATTTTTGCGGATCAGGCGGTGGCGGTACATCCGAACGATGAACGCTTCTCGAGTTTGGTGGGGAAACGCGTGCAAATTCCGCTGACAAACCGTTTTGTGCCGATCATTGCGGATGAAGCGGTGGAAATGGATTTTGGTACGGGTTGCCTCAAGATTACTCCGGCGCACGACCCAACCGATTTCGAGATTGGCAAACGCCACAACCTTGCCATGCCGAGCGTGATTGATAAAAATGCGAAATTAATTAGCGACCTCGTGCCTGAAGCGTATCGTGGGCTTGATCGTTTCGCGGCGCGTAAACTCGTGGTCAAGGAACTCGAGGCGCAAGAATTGTTGTTTGAAGCCAAAGATTACAAGGTGTCTTTGGGCATTTCTGAACGCACCAAAGAACCCGTCGAACCGCTTGTGATGACGCAGTGGTGGTGCAACATGCAAGAACCGGCGCGAAAGGTGCTCGAGAGTTTGGACAAGGGCGAGATGAAACTTGTGCCAGAGCGCCACGCCAAAGTCAACCGCGATTGGCTCGAGAACATCCGGGAATGGGCTATCGGGCGGCAAATCTGGTGGGGGCATCAACTGCCAGCTTGGTACGATGAGGCTGGGAATTTGTACGTGCCTGACATCACAAATCCTGATCTCGATTGCGACAAAGACCCGCGTTATGCCGACAAAATTCTGACCAGGGACACGGATGTGTTTGACACCTGGTTCTCGAGTGCGCTGTGGCCATTTTCGACGCTGGGTTGGCCAGAAATAACCCCAGATTTCAAAAAGTTTTACCCAAACGATGTGCTGGTGACGGGGTACGACATTTTGTTCTTCTGGGTTGCCCGAATGCAGATGGCTGGTCTCGAGTTCACCCAGAAAGCCCCGTTTCATACGATTGTGCTGCATGGTTTGTACTTGGATGCCAAGGGTCAGAAAATGTCGAAGTCCAAGAACAACGGCATTGATCCGCTCGAGTTGATGGACAAATTTGGTGCGGATGCGTGTCGTTTCGCTTGGGCGTTCTTGGCGACGGGTGGGCAGGACATCAAGCACGACGAGCGGCGCTACGAGCAAGGGCGGAATTTTGCGAACAAACTCTGGAATGCCAGTCGGTTTGCGATGATGAACCTCGAGATTCCAGCGTCGGGCGACCCGATTCCAACGCTGGCAGATCGTTGGATTGTCTCGAGGTTGAATACAGTGATTGCACAAGCCACGCAGGAACTCGAGGCGTTTGATTTGGCGGCAGCGATTCGCACGATTTACGCTTTCACCTGGGATGAATTCTGCGATTGGTACATTGAGGCGGCGAAACCATCGTTGAAAGCTGGCAACCCTGCGACCCAAGAAATTTTGAAGCACACGCTCGAGAGTATTCTGAAAATGCTTGCGCCGTTCATGCCGTTCATCACGTCTGAGATTTACGCAGCGTTAAATCCGAATTCCGATCAACTTTCCAAACTCGAGTTTCCAACACCAGAAGCAAATTATGAAGACCCTGGTGCGTTGCGCGAGTTCGGGTATGTGAAAGAAGCAATTTCGTTGGTGCGAAGCTTGCGTTCGGAACTGAACCTGTCACCCGCGCAAACCGTGACGGTGGGCGTGGCGGGCGAAGGGTTGGAGGCGGTCAACAAAAACCTCGAGACGTTCAGAGCTTTAGCCAAAGCCGAAATTGGGAATCTCGAGGGTAAAACCCTTGCCAGTGTTGCACCAGGCTTGGAAGTGCGTGTGGCGTTTGAAGGTTTGGTGGACGAAAACGATTGGCTCGAGAAAACCAAAAAACGAGTGATCGAATTTGAAAAACAGATCGCGCAAGCCAAAGGGAAACTTTCAAACGAAGGTTTTGTGGCTCGAGCACCTGCGGAAGTGATTGAAGAAGAAAACCGTCGCGTGACCGATTTCGGCGCACAACTCGAGCGGTTGAAAGTGGTGCTCGAGCAGTTTTAAATTCAGAAATCTCGAGCTTTGGTGGTTGCCAAAGCTCGAGGCTTTTATTGAGGTTTTATTTCAAGGTTTGTACCAGCCTGGAAGTGAATCCGGGTGTTGAAAAAACGTTGGCTGCATTGGGGTCTTGTTTCCAGACAAAGTCTGCTGGAATGATGCCATTGCTGGCGGTGGTGTGCCATTCGGTGACTTGCTTGCCGTCAGGACTGAGGCTGACCAGTGTGTCAAAAATGTTATTCCAACCTTGTTGAAATTGCAGGTCGAACGAAAAATTCTTTAACAATGGTGCGCAATCTTTTGCGCCTTTCACACTAAAGGCTTTGGACGCATACACCCAGCCGTCCAAATACTGGTCATTGACGGTTGGTGCGCTGCTTGACTGTAATTTGGCACTCAACAATAGGTGAGAAGACGGATCATTTTGTGATTTGACAAAGAAATAGGCGGGTACAAAAGTGCTGTTGGCTGGGGTAATGGTGCAGACTGTGCCAAAAAGTTGAGAGGCTGCGGCTTCATAAGCGAGCGTGTCAGGCAATTTGTAACTTAAATGCCCGGTGCTATCAATCGCGCCAAATGTGACGGAGGTTTTGCCTGGTGGTTTGATTTGATAACTTCCTACTTCTGGGTGCAATTCGTTCCAGTTGACCAGTTGTACAGCCCCCGCTTTTGCCGATGCACCCAATGCTGG
>JANLWR010000473.1:0-11469 GCA_031364625.1 Deinococcales bacterium
GTGTCTTTGAAAGTGCGAGTGAGTTCACGGCGTCGCAACAAGAACTATGCAACCAATTTGCCCAAACCTGCGGCGCGATTTTTGCCGAATCTTTGGAACGAATCTCCCAGCGCGGCGATGAGGGCGAAATCGGGCTGGAACTGGCGCGTCTGGGTGGACCAGAATTGCTTTCCAGGCTGCTCAAAGCCGGGACGAGCAATTTCACCCGCAAATCGCCCGAAGAAATGGCAAATGCTCGAGATTTGGCGCTCGTTCCCGATTTTACCCGTGCCCAGCAAATGCCAGTTCGTAAATCCTTACAGCAAGAATTACGCGAATATTTTGCCCAAAATCCCGAAGTCTGGGAGTATTTCGCGCCCGAAGTGCTCGAGCACCTTGAAAGCGTGCCAGCCGCGATTGAACGCTTTGATGCCAGCGACCCGAGCGACACGGTCAACACCGTGTTTCGTGCCATGCACACCATCAAAGGCGCGGCATACAGCGTGGGTTGCCAGCCCGTTGGTAAACTGGCGCACCGCTTAGAAGACATTTTGGTCAAAGTCCGCGACGGTGCGACCGCCTGGTCCGAACCGATTGCAAGAGCCATCGTACAAGGTACGGACACTTTAAGCATGATGCTGCACACCGCCGAGGGAAGGGAGACCAAGCTCGAGCAGTCGATGCGCGACACCCAGGGGCAGCTCGATGAATTGTTGGGCGTGGAATCGATTATTGATGCCACCAACGATGATTTCATTGAATCAAATTTGCCGCCCATGTTGCCGGTCGCCAGTGAACCCATTAAAGAACCAACCGCCCCTGTCGCCACGATTCGGGTCGGCATCAACCGTTTAGAGAGTGTCATGAACATTTCTGGTGAAGTCCTTCTGACCCGTGCGCGACTCGACCGCATGAGCAACGAATTTGTCGAGCTATCGACACAACTTGAAAGCTCGAGAATGCGTCTTTTGCAAGCCGCCACAGAATTTTCTGCCCGTTACGGTGACTCGAGGTTAGCCACCAACGATTTGAGCGCGATGGGTGTTTCAGTGCAAGTTCAAACCACCGAATCAACCCGCTCCGAACAATCAGGACTTCAAGGCGAGGTGACTTCCGACGTACAGAGCGCTTTTTCTGAACTCGAGTTTGACCGTTACGACGACCTGTCTCTGATGTCTCGAGGCATTTCGGAGTTGACGGCAGACTTGGGTGAAATTGGCGAGCAATTTCAAAAACTTTCACTCAACTTCAAGCGCGAAACCACCAGCTTTGAACGCACCACCCGTAACTTGCGGCTCGAGGCTGGGCGTTTGCGCATGGTTTCGATGGGTCGTTTTTACCAGCGTTTACGGCGTCAAATTCGTCAGACTGCAGGCGAACTTGGCAAGTCGATCAACCTCGAGCTGAGCGGCGAAAACGTGGAAGTGGATAACCTGGTGCTCGACGGTCTGGCGGATTCTTTGATTCACCTGATGAACAACGCCGCCGTTCACGGCATCGAATCCAGGGAGGGACGTTTGAAGCGCGGTAAACCGATTGCCGGTTCGATCCGGGTTTCGGCGTCGCGTCGCGGCAATTATCTGGTGATCGACATTCAAGACGACGGCAACGGCATGGACGTTGGTCTGATCAAACAGACCGCCGTCGCCAGGGGCTTGCGCCGCGCCGAGGATGTCATCAAGCTTTCCAACGAGGAAGCCCTCGAGCTGATCTTCCTGCCAGGACTTTCCACCGCCAGCACCATTTCTGACCGTGCGGGTCGCGGCGTCGGCATGGACATCGTTTATTCGAGCGTCCGTAAATTAAAAGGTGAAGTTTCGATTCAGACCGAACCTGGTTACGGCACCCGCTTTAGCCTGCGGATTCCTGCCACCATGATTATTTCTGACGTGTTGATGCTCGAGACGGCAGGTGAACGTTACGCCCTGCCTGGCGAGGCGGTTCGGGCTTTGCGCAGCGTTTTGGTCAGCGATTTGCGATTTGAAGCCAGCAATCCAAAACAAGCCAAGTACGACTTTCAAGGTGAACGCCTCGACCTGCTCGACCTCTCCGAACTGCTCGGCTTGCCAACTTCGGAGACGACCGAAAAACGTATTTCGATTGTGGTGCTCGAGACCACCGACGGACGCATTGCGCTCAAAGCCGACCGTTTTCTGGGTTTAGAGCAAGCCCTGGTTCGTGCGCTCGAGGAACCATTCAGCGCCATCAAACACGTTTCGGGGGCAATGGTCGGAACGGACGGCGAGGCGGTGATTTTGCTTGACCCCACTGGTTTGGAAAGACTCGAGCGCATTACGTTAACCAAAGCCGCTACGCCAATTGACCGTTCCTTGCCGCATGTGTTGCTGGTCGATGATTCGTTAAGCGTGCGCCGCGTGGTTTCGCAAATTATTCGCCGCATGGGTTATGAGGTCACCACGGCTGCCGACGGTCAAGACGCGATCAACGCGCTCGCCAATCAAGACTTTATGGCGGTCATCACCGACCTTGAAATGCCGCGCGTCAACGGTTTTGAACTGCTCTCGGAGTTGCGCCGCCGATCAAATTATGCGACAGTACCAGTCGCCATGCTGACCACCCGCACCAGCGACAAACACCGCGACTTCGCCATTCGTTTGGGCGTGAGCGAATATTTCAACAAGCCACTGGACGAAAATCAGTTGCGACGTTTTCTGGACGGTGCACGCCAACACCATGAGAGCCTTACGCCTCGAGCGCTTGTCACCGTTGGAGCCAGCGCATGAAAGCCATGATCGTCTCGAGCGACCTTGCCCGTGCCAAAGCCTTGATGCTCGACATGCAGTTTGAAGGCTTTCAAGCCGAAATTGCGCCCAGCGCCATGTACGCCACCAGTATTCTCGAGCGTTCACAACCCGATGTGATGGTTGCCGACCTCGATTTGCCCGATTTGAGCGGCGCGGATTTGCACGAGATTGTTCGCGGCGATCCGGCTTTAAAAGCCACCGCTTTTATTTTGTTGGCGAACGCCAAACCAGAGGGTCTGGAAACCAACAACAACGACATTGTGCTTTCACCCTCGAGCACGGTCAGTGAAATCAGTTTGATTGCCAAACGCCTGGTCGAAGAGGTCATGCGTCAAGTCCATTTTGAAGTCTCGATGAGCAGCATCCGCGAACCGTCGATTGGTGGGTCGCTCGACGATGCGGATTTACTCAACCTCTTGCAGTGGCTGGCAAAATCTGGCAGCACCGGCAAACTGCGCATTCAACTGGGCGATCAAAACAGTTTTATTTTCTTTGTCCAGGGTCGCCCAATTCATTCCGAGCACCAGGGACGAATTGGCGAGGAGGCTGTGCTGCGGCTGTGCGCCCACGCCAACGACTCGAGCAACGGAAGGTTTTATTTTGAAACGCTCGAACCTGTCAGTCTGGAACTCCAAACCAAAACCATCCGCAAGAGTTTATTTCAGTTGCTGCTCGAGTTATCCAGTTTTGAATCACATCCGACAAAATAAAAAAGGCGCAGATCACTGCGCCTTTTTTGTGACCCACCGTTTTTATGCCCGTG
Source organism: Deinococcales bacterium (assembly GCA_031364625.1). Taxonomy (GTDB): domain Bacteria; phylum Deinococcota; class Deinococci; order Deinococcales; family JAAFIG01; genus JANXTZ01. The sequence goes on from JANLWR010000473.1 coordinate 3,508, forward strand.
TGCTTGGCGCTTGGGATTTGGTTTTGCGCGGCGTCTTTGGTTTGATGTCGCTGATGACTGTTCGCTCAAGCGCCTTCAAACCCCCGACCAGGGCAATCTCGAGTGCCTGATCGAGATTCTCGACCGCGTGAAAGCTCATGGAGCGCCGCAGGTGTGCCGGAATTTCTTGCAGGTCTGCCTCGTTGGCTTTGGGTAAAATCACGTGCTTGATGCCGGCGCGTCGTGCGCCCAAAACTTTTTCTTTCAGACCACCAATTGGCAGCACGCGCCCCGTCAAGGTGATCTCGCCAGTCATGCTGACATCGTGGCGGGCTGGAACGTTTGTAAGCGCACTGACGAGGCTTGTGGTCAGCGCCACGCCAGCACTTGGACCCTCTTTGGGGATTGCGCCAGCAGGAATGTGGACATGAATCTCGGATTCGTCGATGGTTGAGGCTGGAATGTTAAAGCGAGCCGCGTTCTTTTTGGCATAACTTAATGCCGCCCGAGCGCTCTCTTTCATGACATCGCCCAGTTGCCCCGTCAAGACCAAACCGCGTCCTGGCATGACGCTGGTTTCGACAAACAAAATATCGCCGCCGACCGGCGTGTAAAACATGCCCGTGCTGACGCCAACCATATCTTCTTTGCCCTCGACCTCGATCTGATGTCTTGAGGGTCCAATAAATTTCTCGAGGTCGTTCTCGCCGATTCGCACGCGTTTGATGTCACCCGTGGCAACTTTTCGCGCCGCTTTGCGCAGTAACGTACCAATTTCGCGCTCTAAATTTCGCACCCCAGCCTCGCGGGTGTAATTCTGAATTAATTTTTGAAGCGCGGCGTCGGTGACCAAAATCTGGTTGTCTTTCAACCCATTCTCGAGCGTCTGACGCGGCATCAAATACTTTTTGGCAATCTCGAGTTTTTCGGATTCGATATACGAATTAAACTCGATAAATTCCATGCGGTCCAGTAACGGCGCCGGAATTTGCTCGGGGTAGTTGGCGGTGGCAATAAACATGACCTCACTCAGATCAAACGGCACGCCCAAATAATGATCCACAAAACTCGAGTTCTGTGCCGGGTCGAGTACCTCGAGAAGCGCACTGCTGGGGTCGCCCTGATAGGAACTGCCGAGCTTGTCCACCTCGTCGAGCAGGAACACCGGATTTTTCGTGCCAGCCGTTTTTAAACCCTGAATGATCCGCCCGGGCAACGCGCCAATGTACGTGCGGCGATGCCCACGAATGTCCGCCTCGTCTCGAGCGCCACCCAAGGAAATACGCACGTACTTGCGCCCCAAGGACTTGGCGATGCTTTGGGCAATGCTGGTCTTGCCCACGCCGGGCGGTCCAACGAACACCAGAATCGGACCTTTGTTGACCTCACTGTCCTCGAGTTCACCCTTTGAAGCTCTGGCTTTGCGCAGTTGTCTGACCGCCAAAAACTCGAGGATACGGTCTTTGACTTTTTCCAGTCCAAAGTGATCCTCGTCCAAGATTTTGGTCGCGTCTGAGAGTTGCAACTGATCGTCGCTTCTGGAGTTCCAGGGCAGTTCGGTGATCCAAGTTAAATAGGTGCGAATCACGCTGGCTTCGGCGCTGTCGGGGTGCATTCTCGCCATGCGGTTGATCTCGCGGTCAACCTCGCGCTGCACCTCTTCGACCAAACCGAGCGCCGCAATTTTAGAACGGAACAACTCGACCTCGTCCTCGCCGTCCTCCTCGCCGCGCAATTCTTTTTGAATCGCTTTCATCTGCTCGCGCAAGAAATACTCACGTTGGTTCTTGTCGATTTCGTCCTTGACCTGCCCTTGAATGCGTTTTTGCATCTCGCCCAACTCGAGTTCGCTGTCAAGCAAAACCAAGACGCGCTTCAAACGATCACGCACGTCCAGCGCCTCGAGAATCCCCTGACGGTCATCGAGTTTTAAATCCAGATTAAACGCGATGTTGTCGGCAAACTGCCCAGGATGCTCGAGTCCGACAATAAAACCAACCGTGTCCACGGGCATGTTTTTGCCGTTTTTGAGAACCTCGTTAAACCGCCGGTCAAGTTCGCGTTTTAAAGCCTGGGCTTCGATCTCATCAACATGCGTATCCTCGAGCACCTCGAGTTCGGCTTCGATGTACTCGACGCCAAAGTGATAACGCGTGACCCGAACCCGGCTTTGGGCTTGCACCAGTGTCTCCACCGTGCCGTCAGGATTTTTGCGCATTCTTAAAATATTGCAAAGCGTACCGATCACGAACAAATCGCCCGCACCAGGATTTTCGATGTCCTTGTCGCGCTGGGAGACAATCAAAATCGTTTTTGCACCGTCCACCGCCGCCTGAATTGCATTGACGCTGATCGGGCGTCCCGCCGCCACCGACTGCATGATGCCAGGATAAATGACGCTGCCCAAGACTGGACAGACTGGCACCCGAAGCGTGTCCGCGCTCGAGTTTTTGTTTTTTGGTTTGGGGGTTTGAACGTTGAAGGTGGAATCGTCGGTTTTTTTCTTGCGCGGTGCTCGAGGCATGGTTGCTCCTTCTTGAAAGCGGTCGAACTTGAGTGTAGTTATATCAAGGTTTCTGGGTGAGTGTTTGTGAACTAAGTGAAGATTCGTTGAGGATGAGCGGTTGACTCAAAACCCTTCGCCTGCGGTCAGAGCGCCCAGAATCGCAATCGGTGCGGTTTCGGCGCGTAAAATCCGAGGTCCAAGTCCAACCCGAACAAAACCCCGAGCCTCGAGCCATTGTATTTCAGAACCCGAGAAACCGCCCTCAGGACCCGTGGCAACCGTGATAGGCACAGCCCAATTCAAGGCGTCACGCGGTTTTAAACTCGAGCCAGGATGCGCCACCAAACCGCACGTTACAGGCTCGAGGGTTTTCAGTTTGATGGGGGAGAGCACCAAAGGGGTTACGGCACGGCGGCATTGCTTGCTGGCTTCGAGTGCCACCCGTTGCAAACGCTCGAGTTTTTGAGCGCCAATTTCTTTGACATCCGCGTGATCTGTCGTTAACAACTGAAACCTCGAGACGCCCAATTCTGTCGCGGCACGCACGACCTCGGAGAGCTTGTCGCCTTTTAAAAGCGCAATGGCGAGGGTAATTTCTTGTGGTGGCTCGAGGTTCACAACCCGAGATTCCCCAACTTCCAGCGTGATTGTAAAATCTTCGAGCGCCAAAATTTTTGCGTCCGCCTCGAGTCCAGCCCCGTCAAACAGCGTGACCATATCACCAACGTTTGCCCGCAAAACCCGCAAATGCGCCGCCTCAGAACCCGTTAATTTAGCTACAGGCTCGAGCTTATTCACAAATGCCCGGTGTGATCTCATTTCAGCATCTCGAGCGCCTTCAAAAGAATCAGATCACGACCTTGTGACAATGCGCCCATATCGTCGGTCACGACAATATCGGGCGTGACAAACTCAGGATGAGGCACGCCATTTAAACTGCTCGAACGTCCACTGGTCACGGCAAGACTCGAGCCTCCAGGCAGTGGAAAAATGGAGGTGCTGGTGTTCAAAACGCCAGCCGTGGCTTCGCCAATCACTTTGGCACGCTGCGTTTCTGATAAGAAAAATGTCATGTACTCGGCAGCGCTCCTCGAGATGTGATTGGTCAGCACCAGCACCGTGCCAGCCCATTTCGCGGGATTGCCAATTTTAAAACCGCTGTTGGCAATTTGACCATTTTGGTATACGACAGTTCCCTTGCCCCGAGTATTTTCAAACTGTGTCCCAACAGGTTCTACAAACGCCCCAGCCGCAGCCACACTCTCATAACCACTGCCGCCACCAGAACCGCGCACGTCCAAAATGATGGCTTTGGCTTTGGCGGCTTGGGCAAGGCTCACAAATTCATGAACGCTCGAGGCGATCAAACCACCCGTTAAATACTGGTAAAACGTGATGACTGCCACGCCCTCAGGGCGCAATTCGTAACTTGGCAACCAGGGTTTTAATTCGGCTGGCTCGAGTTTTACGGTTTTGTGATCGCTGTTTCCCTTTGAAACCTCGAGCCTGATGGTCTGCTTGTTAAACTCGAGGGTTGTGATGACGCTCACGGCTTCAGTTGCGGATTTGAAGGTCTCGAGCGAAACGCCATTGACCGCCCAGACCACATCACCGCGCTGGATGCCAGCCAGTTTTGCTGGACTGCCCTCGAGTACCCGTGTCACCACCAAGGCGCTGGCGTCGGGCAAGGGCGCAAACTTCAATCCAATCATTGGTAAGGGTGCATTATCAGAATTTGCCACGAATTGCGCCCAGGCAATTGGCGTTAAGCGAAACGTATGTCCGTCGCTCACACTTGCAAGAACATTGTCGAGCGTTGTTTCGCCAACCGCAAATGGACATGGCATCAGGTCTTTGCAGGCAAGCTCGAGTTTTGTGTTGGCATCTTGAACTAGGGCGTTAAAATCAATTTGAGCAAAACCAAAATAACGCTCCTCGAGCGTGATTAACGCCTCGTCCATCAAATACTGCGCTGGACTTGGCGCTTGCGCGATTGAAAAGCTTGCCAATATGACGATTGAGACCAAAACAGCCAGTAACTTACGCATGTTTAAAGTCTACCGCCCGAACCTGAGATCAAACTTGTTTTCGCGCCTCGAGCAACACCCAGTCGCCATCTTGTACGCGCCGCACAAATTCTAACCCTTCACGTTTCAGCGCCTTCATCACCATCGTCTCGCGCCCGCTCGAGGTGTCCCAAGTGACTTGCTCGCCCGCGTCGGCTTGACCCGTTCCCGCCATGATGCCCGTCATCAGCAGCAAGCCTCCAGGCTCGAGTGCGCTTTTGTACTGAGACATCAACATGTCATGCAATTCGGCAAATAGATTTGCCACCACCACATCAAACGGTGCTCGAGGCAGCACCGTCTCGAGGATGCCACCGACGAATTCGGCATCAATATTGTTTTTCGCGGCGTTCTCTAGCGCCACAGGCACGGTGCTCGAGTCGTTGTCCACAGCCAGAACCCGTGCTCCAAGTTTTGCCGCCACCAACGCCAAAATCCCACTGCCCGAACCGACATCGAGCACTCGAGCAGCCTTCAAATCATGATCTTGCAACGCCAGAATTGCCATGCGGGTTGTTTCGTGCTGACCCGTGCCAAAGGCAAAACCAGGCTCGAGATCGATCACGATTTTGTCTGTGTTCGGCTCGAGACTCAAATCCCAACCGGGGTTGATGATGATTTTCCCAATCGTGACGGGTTTCAAACTCGCCCGGTACTGCGCAATCCAGTCCGTGTCATCCGCCTCGAGCCAGACCCCGCCAAACGGCAACTCGAGCCTTGATTCAAAATAGACCAAAACCTGACCGTCGCGTTCCTCGAGTCCCTGCGCTCCAGCTTCCCACAAGGCGGGCGTCAGATGGTCAAGGGTTTCTAAAGTTCCTGGGATTTGGTAAATCAACACGGCTTTATTCTGACACGGTAACAAGTAAATCAAAATTAAGCTTCAAAAATCCGAACAATCCCTCGAGCTGCTTCGTTCAGTTGGACATCGAAAGCCAAAAATTGAACACCATGACGCTCTCGAGTGAGCCAACTTGCACTTGCCAGTTGCACAGCATCCGCACCACGTAAACTTTTAGACCGTGCCAACACAGCCGCTTGTTTTGCCAACCAATCGCTTAAATCAATTCGATCAAAAGTTTCCCAATCCTCGAGCAAAACACGAAACGCACGTTGCTCATCGGCTTGACTGAAACCACCTTCCAACTGATGTCGTTTGAGAGCACTTGTGACCTCAGCAAGGCTTAAACTTGAAACGGCAACATCACGGGCTTTGGATATTGCTAAGAATACCAATTCTCTGTTTGCCTCTACCGAATACAACTTGACCAAAGCACTGGAATCGAGAAATAAAATCACAAATGTTTTTCTCGTTCATCGCGCATACGACCAATTGAATCACTCATAGAAGCATTGATGGTTGAAACAATTCCATCAGGTAGACCTCGTGCTTTTTTGCCATTTGAAGGTGTTAACTTTAACGCTGGAATCAGTGACTCAAGCTCAAGCTCATCGAGTTTTTCGCGCAATAATGCGATTTCCTCGGAACTGAGTTGTAAAATTTGTTGTTCAAGCAACTCGAGCTTACTCATGATAACAGTTTACTCGATTTTTTTGTTTTGCGAGAACAGAACAAGATGTTCGTGTCTAAAGCCGACTTATTGGGCGCAATATTTCAAAATCGGCTTTTGGTTTACCCGTGTACCGAATTTCAAATCGATCACCATTTGGTTTTTCCAAAACATGAACCTGCAAATAAGCATCAATGTAAAACACATCAATTCCTTTGCTCTTCAGACGGGCAACTGCTTCAAGCGAGGCGTCTTGAGCGGCAAAGTCATCATCACCAAATAACTCTGGCAAGTCTTCTTCAATCTCGAGCGGAACTGATTGAATCATGATTTCAAACCTCCACAATAATTATAAACCCTCGAGAATCACCCGAGCGGGCGCACCATCTGCGCCAATCAAATTGAGCGGCAGACAAATCAGACGGTACTTTCCAGGTTGCACATGCTCGAGTGCCAAACTCTCGAGGATGCAGACGCCTGCCTTTGCCAATGCTTTGTGACCAGGCAAGTCTTTGCTCTCGAGCGCATCGGCGCTGGGTGCGTCTGTGCCAATCAGATTCACGCCTCGAGCTGCCAAAAATTCTGGCAAACTTGGGTCGGTCACAGCCCAAGTTCTTGGAAATTCGAGCCAAGCATTCGGTTGCCCAGTTTTGAAAATCACTTTGCTGACCCCCGTTAAATCTGCATTCTCGAGCAAATCTGGCGTTAAACAAGGGACGCCAAACGCATTCACCACCAGGCACGTTCCAACCCAAGTCTCGAGTGGTACTTCATGGAGTTTGATGCCCGTATCATCGTAATGCCACGGCGCATCGACGTGCGTTCCAGTGTGCGTGCTCATGCTGATGCTTCCAACATTCGCACTTGCGCCACTGGAGATTTTGACCGGAGTTTGATAATGGACTGGCGTATCACCAATCCAGTTTGGGGCGTCGTTGTGAATGGCTCGGGTAATGTCAATCATGATTCGCAGTCTATCCCGATGTAAGCTCGAGTCAACATGAAGCTAATTTTGACTTTGATTTTTTGCAGTGCCCTGCTTGCCTGCGACGGACTCTCAGCCCCGCAAACCGCCGTGCTGGTTGGCGCTGGCGACATTGCGGGTTGTGACAGTGTCGGCGATGAAATCACTGCTAAACTGGTCGTTGGTGTGCTGACCCAAAACCCAGGTGCAAACGTTTTTACTTTGGGTGACAACGTGTACCCCAACGGCACAAGCCAAGAATTTAGTGATTGTTACAACCCAAGTTGGGGCAGCTTTAAAGCCAGAACCCACCCAGTCCCAGGCAATCACGATTACAACACGCCAAACGCCACAGGCTATTACGAATATTACGGCGCAAAAGCGGGCGACCCGAGCAAAGGGTATTATTCGTACAACTTTGGCGCGTGGCACATCGTGGTGGTCAATAGCAATTGTGCCGCGATTGGCGGTTGCGAAACTGGCTCGAGTCAAGAAAAATGGTTACAAAACGATCTGAAAACCAGTCCCAGCAAATGCCAAATCCTGATGTGGCATCACCCAAGATTCTCGAGCGGACCGCATGGTAACGCCGATTTTATGCAAGACATTTGGAAAGCCGCTATTGAAAACGATGTCGAACTGGTGCTGAACGGTCATGATCACACCTATGAACGCTTCGTTCCAATGAATGCGGCAGGCGAACCAGACGTTAACGGCACGACCCAAATTGTGGTTGGTTCCGGCGGTATCAGTCATTATGCTTTTGTCGGGCAAAAACCAAATCGAGCCAGTGCAAATGCTGACACTTACGGTGTCCTGAAGTTCGAGCTTGCCGCCTCGAGTTACAAGTTTGAATTCTTACACGAACCAGGAAAAACGTTTACCGATGCGGGTGTCGGAACGTGTCATTGAGGACGCTCGAGATTTGAATTGGTT
>JANLWR010000474.1:0-5239 GCA_031364625.1 Deinococcales bacterium
AACTGATGAAAGCCCCCGAGTCCACGCCCAAGAAAATCACTGTTGCCAGCGCCGCCAGCGTCAACGCTTAAACCAAACTTTCTTCTTGTTCCAAAGTTTCCCCGACTTTCCCCTGAGTCGGGGAAACTTTTTTACCGTACACTCAAGTCATGCTTTTAAGTGTCATCATTCCCACGCACAACCGCATGAACCTGCTCGAGAAATGCCTGATGGCGCTCGAGCTTCAAACCTGGCACGAATTTGAGGTGATTGTTGCCGTCGATGGCAGCACCGACGGCACGTTGGCGCTGCTCGAGGCGGTCAAACACCGCAAGCCCTTTGCCTTGACGGTACTCTCGCAAGCTCAGGCTGGACGCTCAAGCGCCCGAAACGCCGCCATGAAAGCCGCAACCGGTGAAATTCTGCTGCTTTGCGATGATGATTTGCAACTCGAGCCTGAAACCCTGGCACGACACCATGCGTTTCATGAAGTCTTCAAAAATTCTGTCGCCATTGCTGCCGTGCGCTTTCCAGACGGCGTGACCCGTTTTCCAACGCGTCCAAGTTGGATGAATTTCTCGGGTTGCAACGCCAGCCTGCCAAGACTTGCCGCGCTCGAGGTGGAATTGTTCGATGAGAGCCTCGGCGGTTACGGCGGCGAAGACCTCGAGTTTGGGTTGAGGCTCGAGCGGCACGGACTTAAATTTAAAGCTTTGGCTGACGCGGGTGCGTATCACGACGGGACTCGAGTGCCCAATCCTGAAAAAGCCTATTCGGCTGGAAGGCAAGCCGTGCAGATTGCGCACAAGTACGGAACGGCTGTGGCGTTGCAACTTGGGGTTCACGAAACGCTGCTGACCGCCAAACGCGCTGTGTTGAATCCGATTGGCGACGCGATTTTGGGCAAAGACCCGAATTACGCTTTTGAACGCGCCTATCTGCGGGGCGCTCGAGATAGTTGGAAAGAACTCGAGAATACAATTACACCCTGACTTCATGCCCATCCAATAGCCTGAATCAAATCTCGAGCGATAAAAGGAGTTTAACGTGATCGCAAACGAACCCCTGATTGACGAATCCGAAGACAACCCAGCGTTATCGAACGTGATCGAAAAAAACATTCGCACCATGATTGGCTTAAAGCTCAAAACCGCTCGAGAGCGCACATTCCAAGACCAAATCGCGGATGGCATCACCGATTTTGCGGGGCATTTAAATTTTGTTTACATCCATATTATTTGGTTTGGCGCTTGGATTTTGCTGAACACAGGAAAACTTGGTATCAAAGCCTTTGACCCATTCCCTTACGGCTTATTGACCATGATCGTCTCGCTCGAGGCAATTTTCTTATCGACATTCGTGATGATTTCGCAAAACCGAATGAGTGACGATGCCGAACGTCGCGCCAATTTGCATTTGCATATTGGTTTATTGACCGAGCATGAAACCACCAGAATTTTACAGATGCTCGACGCGATCCAAAGCAAGCTGGGCATCGAAAACCATGAGGACAGCGAACTTGCCGACCTCGAGATGGAAACCAAACCCGAAGATGTGCTTGCCGAAATTGAGAGGTTGCAAAAACGTGCTGCCCATCAAAAAACTTAAAACACCCGCAAATTCATCATCATCACAAAATGCGAGATGCTGCCCGCAATCACAAAACCATGCCAGATTTCGTGCGCCCCAACCAGACCTTTTTTCGGTCTTCTGGACGCGTAAAACGGCACGCCAAAGGTGTACATCAAACCGCCAATCACCATGGCGACAATCGCAGTAATCGGGAATCTCGAGAGAAATTGCGGCAGCAAGACCACGCCAAACCAACCCATTAAGACGTAAAACGTGACCGACAACCACTCTGGCGGCAAGGTCAGGCTTTTGATCAGCACGCCAACCAGTGACAGCGACCAAATGGCAATCAGCACAATGTCGCGCCAGGGTTGCTCGAGTCCAGTCCAAACAATTGGGGTGTACGTTCCTGCGATCAACACGTAAATTGCGGCGTGGTCAAAACGCCGCAGTCCCTCCTCGAGTTTTGGGCTGCCCTTCACGCCGTGATGCAGGGCACTTGCCAGATAAACCAGCATCATGCTCGAGCCGAACACCAGAAACGCCCAGTGCAAGCCTGTTTTCCAAGCCAGAATCAGGGTAAAGATTGATGCCATAAAAAACCCTGCGCCGTGGGTCAGGGCGTTAATCGGTTCGCGTAAAGATTGAAAAAATCGTGCCACAAGCCAGCTTAAAGCGCTTTGATGAGCATTCTCGAGGTTTTGGAAACATTTTGAACCCCGTATCTGACTTGAGTTGCTATTGTGGCGCTCGAGAATCGGTAGAATCTCGAGGCGAGACCAAATGCCGAATTCAAAGATAACCCAATGAACACTTGCGCGTACTGCCTTGCCCCTGTGCCACCCGACGCCGTCAGTTGCGGGTCGTGCGGAATGCCCGTTGCGGCTGGGTTGCATTTAAAAGCTGGCACAGTGATCGGGGTTGGGCGTTATCGTCTGGATGCCACCATTGGACGCGGCGGTTTTGGGCTGACCTACAGGGGTTTTGACCGTCAACAAAATCGTGTGGTCGCCATCAAAGAATTGTTTTTGGACGGCTCAATACGCCGTGAAACCAAGGTGATTCCACCCTCGAGCCTGAAACCGCAAGATTTTGATGCCGCTCGAGTTTCGTTTCTGAATGAAGCCCGCACAATGGCACGGTTCTCGCACTCGAGCATTGTGGGTGTGCTGGACACGTTCGAAGAGAACAACACGGCGTACATGGTCATGGAATTTATCGAGGGCGAAAGTTTGGGTGATCGCTTAACCCGCAGCAAAACCTTGACGCCCGCCGAGGTGGAACGAATCGGAATTGCCGTAAGTGAAGGTTTAGCCGTGGTTCACAGCGCGAATTTGCTGCACCGCGACATCAAACCCGACAATATTTTGTTGCGCAACGACGGACGCGTGATCTTGATCGATTTTGGTTCGGCACGCGATTTTAGTCTTGGGCAGCAAGTTCAACACACGCGCCTGGTCACACCAGGGTACGCGCCGCTCGAGCAGTATCAAAGCCAGGGGCGTTTTGGACCGTACACCGATGTTTACGCGCTCGGGGCAACCTTGTATCACGCGCTGACGGGAACGCTACCAGCCTCGAGTTTGGATCGTGCGGCGTTGAGTGTCAGTAAAGGCAACAAAGCCACGCTCGAGTCACCCAGAGTATTGCAACCCCAAATGTCTGCGACGCTCGAGAAAGCGATTTTGTGGGCACTCGAGATTCGGGTCGATGCGCGACCTCAGACGGCGTTGGCGTTTCAGGAAGCCTTGATGGGCGGGAATAAACCCCGTAAGCTTGCTCAGAAACCTGTTACAGTCAATGTTCCACTCGGTACACCGAACCTTGATCTGGCAAAACAAAAACTGATCTTGCTCGAGGATGGTTTAAAACCCATTTCAAACGTTTGGATTTGTCCGTCGTGCCGCACGGGGCAGATGCTCGAGGTGAAACCATCTGACAACTGCCCCGTCTGTCAAAAACCTGGCATGAAATTTCCCGATGCGGCGCAAAAACCGTGCTGTCCAGATTGTGCGCAGCCGAGTTTGGAAATGATGGTCAGCACCAGTTACTCGAGGAATAACTTTTACTTTTATCAACAACTCGGTTTAAAAATAAATGAAATCGCTCCCGCCAAAAACCTTCACTGTCCAGCCTGCGAAAAAGGCGAGTTAAAACCACCCAAACCCTTGAGCAGTTTAATCTGCCCATCATGCCGTGGTCGGACACTCGAGAATCGCGTGCCAAACCGTAGGCTCTGCCCGCATTGCCGCACTGGAAACCTCGAGGCATTCAAAACCGATCAGGCTTGCTGCCCGAATTGCAAGGTCGGACGCATCACGCAAACCAGCAAACGCAAATTTGTGTTTATACTCGAGCACCGCGCCAATTGCGATCACTGCGATGCGACTTGGGACACGCAGAATCCACACTGGAAATTACTGACTGCCACGGGTGAACTGATCGATCAGATAGGCTCGAGTTACACGCCCGAAACCTGGGAACAGATGTCGGGACGAGGACGAAATGGCATGGTCTGCAACCATTGTCACAGCGAATTTGACCAACAAAGCGATGGACTTTTGAAGTTTGCCTATTCGCTCGAGAAAACCCCATTGCTGTCTAAGACCATGACCGCGCTCGAGTGGGCGAAACTGGCGCACCGCATCGCGCCGCACCGTGGCACGCAACACTGCCAGGATTGCAGCTCGGAATTTGATCTGGACACCGGCAACATGACACTTCTCTCGAGTCCCTTATTGCGCGACCAGATCGGTCAAAGGCATCCGCTCGAGGCTTGGAAGCGACTGGCTTCGGGCAAACGCAGCATCAACGACGGTGTGCTGTGCGAAACTTGCAACGCCGAATGGGATTGGGTCAGCACCGCAAACCTGGGAGAACGATTTTTAAAATTAATTCATGTCGGACGCAGCCAAAGCCAACTGCCATTAGGTTTAACGGTCAGCACCGATTACAGCGCCTTCAAAAAAGCGGGCAAAAACACTGGTTTGGGAGGACTGGTTTGCAAAAATTGTGCCTCCGAATGGGATGAAACCGCGCCGAAAGTTTTTACTCAAACTCGAGTTCGAGGTGCAAAAATGCTGGCATCCACGCCAAGTATGGGCATCGAACGATTGCTGGCTTTAGGACAATCGCGCAGTATGGGACGCAAAACCGCCACTGTGCCAGGTCCAACGTGCAGCCATTGCGCCTCCGAATGGGTGGTTCAAGGACAAGCTTGGGATTCAATCACTAGCTCTCAAACGCCCTGGTCGGCGCAACATCAAACTTGGGAACTCGTCTCGAGTTTCAAACCCTCACTGGTTGGAATGCAGCTTCCAAGTGAGGCTTGGGGTTACCTGGCGGCGGGCAAACAACACGCCAACGCTGGCGTGAAATGCGACACTTGCGCCACCGAACTTGATCTTAAAAACTCGAGTTACAGCATTGGGAAGGTCAGTCGCAGCAAAGACGATTGGATGCGCTTTGCAATAGGAAAACCACTTGCGGCTGATGTCGCACAACTTAAACTCGAGGCTGAAAAAGCATTTTTAACCGCCATCGAAAATGCCGAATGGCAACAAGTCACCACAGGATTCCCACGGGTTTTGGGCATGAATGAGCGGCTGCTGTTTGTGCTCGAGGGGCAACTGGGCAAAAAAGACGGTTTGGAATACGTCCTGGGCAGTTTCGGACGGGTCTGGTTCAC
>JANLWR010000516.1:0-3477 GCA_031364625.1 Deinococcales bacterium
AATCGCTGAAATTTGCCGCGCCAAAAATATTATGTTTCATGTCGATGCGGTGCAAAGTTTGGGTTACGTGCCCTTAAACGTGCTCGAGTTGGGTTGTGACTTACTGACCGTTTCAGCGCACAAGTTTTACGGACCAAAAGGGGTCGGCGCGTTGTTCATTCGGCGCGGTCTGGAATTGCCGCCGTTGCTGTACGGCGGGCATCAAGAAAGCGGTTTGCGCGGCGGCACGCACAACGTTCCTGGGGCAGTTGGCATGGCTTTCGCCGCCGAAAAAGCCGTTAGACTTCAACCAGAAGAATCTGTGCGGCTCGAGGGATTGCGGAACGAATTTCAAAACTTGCTGCTCGAGCATCAAAACGTCAGTTTAAACGGACACCCAACAAATCGCAGTCCGCGCCATGTCAACGTGACCGCTCGAGGGGTGGACGGCGAGGCGTTACTGATGAACCTTGACCTTGAGGGCGTCGCCGCCAGTTCTGGTAGCGCGTGCAGTGCTGGGACGCTCGAGCCGAGCCATGTCTTAATCGCGCTTGGACGCAGCCCAGATGAGGCTCGAGCCAGCATTCGGTTCAGCCTCGGGCGGGAGACAACTTTTGAGCAACTCGAGTTTGCAGCAAAAGCTTTTGGAAAAGCCTTGGAACGCTCGAGTTTTTAAACGAATTCAAATCATGATTTCAGAATTACTCGAGCGCATTCCAGTCAATTTCAGAATTCATTGTTAAGAATTCAGCTCGAGTTTTAACCATGCCAAAGCCGTTAAATTACTAGAAACCATCTGCGACCATAACTGTACTGTCAATCTCGAGTGAACACAAAATCTTTAAATTTACAACTCGAGCCATAGAATAAATGCTGTGATGTAATGGTTTTTTCCAAATCAGCTTTGATATACTGCGTCACGTGAACACGTACAAAGAATTGCAATAATGCTCGCGCCACAGTTGCGCCAGCAGATTTTTAGCTTATGGACTTCGTTTTGGTCAAGCGGGATGTCGAACCCTATTGTTGCCATTGAACAAATCACGTATTTGCTGTTTTTAAAGCAGCTCGAGTTTCAAGACAATGCCCATGTCAAAAACGGCAAAGAATCATTGTTTGAATCACTTACGGATTCACGGCGCTGGTCACAACTTAAACAAGGTAGCACTGTACAACAATATGAACTGTTGACTGGAACAATTTTTCCGTGGTTGCGAGGGATTGGCACGGAAATCAATGAAAAATGGGGAACGAAAGACGGTCTTGAGGTAACAGAATATCTTGAGGATGCTTTCTTTCAGTTGCCCAAAGAAAAAACAGGCACACTTGCATTGGCAATGAACGCCGTAGATTCGCTCTTTGAAAGTTCGGGCAGTCAAAATGCCGATTTGATGGGTGACATTTTCGAGTATTTGCTTGACCAGCTCAGCACTTCGGGCAAAAACGGTCAGTTTCGTACACCACGCCATTTGATTCGCTTTATGATCGAATTGCTCGAGCCAGAACCAGGAAGCCGTGTTCTCGATCCGGCTGGAGGCACTGCCGGTTTCTTAACCAACACCGTGTTGTACCACAGGCAGAAAAGCACCCCACCAGATCAATTGCGCCTCGAGTGGGATGGAACACCACATCGTATGAGCAACACATACCAACCACAACCCAACGAATTTACGGGTTTTGACATAGACCGAACAATGGTGCGAATTGGTTGGATGAATATGATTCTGCACGGTATTACCCAACCCAATTATCACCAACGCGACCCACTGGGGAAAAGTTACAACGAAGAAGAACAATACGATTACGCTTTTGCAAACCCGCCTTACGCTGGCAATGTTGACAAAGATGACTTAAACCCGTGGTTTCCGTACAAAGACGAACGGCTTGTACCCATTACCGAAACAGAACAAGAAAGAACCGAGCGTTTGAAAAAACGAGCCGAAATGACAAGGGGCAACTGCATCACACCAATGACAGATAGCTCCGAAATCCTGTTCGTCTGGTTGCTGCTTCGGGCGCTTAAACCTGGCGGCAAAATGGCAGTGATTGTGCCAGAAGGTTTACTGTTCGGCTCGAGCATTGCCCATAAGCATTTGCGCCGCACCCTGATTTACGACCATAATGTACTGGGCGTGATTTCATTACCACAAGGCGTTTTTAACCCTTACACTGGAGTTAAAACCTCGATACTGATTGTCGAAAAAGGCGATGGCAAACCAAACAAACACGTTGAAGGGGTGCAAACACCAAAGACCGAAAAAGTCTGGTTTTACGAAGTGGCATCCGACGGTTTTACTTTGGGTGCGAACCGCAACCCGCAACCCAACAAAAACAATGACTTATGGGATGCGCTCGAGAAATGGCATAACCGTAACAAATCAAACGCTGAAGAAACCTTGAAAAACGGCGTGTATTACCAACCCAAAATCTTTCTCGAGCGTTGGCGGATTGTCGAAAAATTTCTTGGGGAGCATTTTGTAGAAACCAAAGCATTGGTTGGGCAAACATTGGCATTGCAAGAGATTTTTGAGGATTTTCGAGACAAACCCTTTGACCTGAATGCAACCGAAGAAAACGTGGTTGAAATCAGTCAGGGGATGCTTGAGCAAATCAGTAAACAGATGTATGCGGATGGTATTCCGAACTTCGAGAAATGGAAGCCACCAACGGAGAGTGACATCAACTTACCGCAACTCCAACGGCAACTGCGAACACTTTTGCTGAACAGCCAAGAAACCAGAGGGCTACTCGAGGTTCGGGACAGCAAAGAAAATTCTTATGCCGAAGAACACGCTCGAAATGTGCTCGAGAAGGCGTTAGAAGAATTTGGGGAGAAGTTGCGGGGTTTGATTCTTGGTTTGACACGTGCTGAATTGGAAGCGTTGAAACCCAAGTCAGAAGTAAAACCAGAAAAACCCAAAGCGTCGGATGCCGAAAAAACCGAAGTGGAAGAACCCAGCGAAACGAAACCAGAAGAACCCAAAGAACTCAGCGCAGCCGAAATTAAACAATCGAAACATTTAGAGTTGATTCAGCATTTTATGCAACTGGACGGCTTTAACATTTACCTGAAAAGCGCAGATGTGTTTGAACAACCCGTCAAACTGACCGAACCCAAACATTGGGTGGTGGAAGTCCGTACTTGGCGCAACAACTCAGATTGGAAACAGCCGATCAAACCCGCACCAAAACCCAAAGGCAAGAAAAGCACCGAACCAGAACCCAAACCAGCAACGCCGCTCGAGAATAGCCATGACGCAAAAGGCAAGATTCGCCCTGAGTATATTGCGGCAGCGCTGGACAGCAAAACGCAGTATTTGAACGCGGATTATCTCGAGTCGGAGTGCATTGAAGCCAACGATTTTAATTTGTCGGCAAGCAGGTACAAACCGTTGCAATTGAATACCGATGCCATTGACCCAGAAGCCACCAAGAAATTGCTGACCGATTTGATTGGTATGGAAAACACTTTGCGTCAAGAATTGCAAAAATTGCTTG
>JANLWR010000544.1:0-4289 GCA_031364625.1 Deinococcales bacterium
GGTTTGCTCTCCAGACTCGAGTTGCCCAGCTTCAATCAAGGCGACATGCTCAGTTTGGTGCAAGCCCTTTCGGGTGGACGCGCCCAATTGTTCAGCCAGCGACTGCATCAAGCCACCGGCGGCAATGCCCTGTTTGCCCTCGAGACGCTGCGCGGTCTGTTCGAGAATCAGGTGCTAGAGCAAAATGACGACGGCACCTGGACCAGCCCGTTCGATACCGCCACCGAGGATTACACCGAACTGCCGATCCCACAAAACGTCCGCGACCTGGTGCTGTCCAGACTCGAGCGACTTGGACCCGCCTGCACACGACTTCTCGAGGCAGCCAGCCTTGCGTTTGAACCCTTTGAAGCCAACTGGCTCGAGGGGGCAACCGCGCTGTCCGAATGGGAGAACCTCGAAAGCCTCGAGCGTGCGATTCAAGCCACGGTCTTGATTCCCGAAGGTGCTGGTTATCGTTTTGGGCATGACCTGACGCGCCGCACCTTAAAAAGCACCCTCAGCGTAGATCGCAGCCGTCTGATTCACCGCAAATTTGCGCAAAACCTGATCTCAGAAAACACCAACCCAGCCCAAATTGCCGAGCATCTCGAGGGTGGAGGTCAAGGATTTGAAGCCGTTGTATGGCGGATCAAAGCTGCCCTTGCCGCCCAAACCGTGTTTGCGCACCACGAAGCCAGAAACCAGTACCAGCGGGCACTCGAGCTTAAACCCGACCCTCAAAACGCCTTCGCCATCCACAAAGCTCTGTGCGAACTCGAGTTAACCCTGATGAACCTTGACGGACTCGAGCAACACGCCAACGCCATGCTGGGGCTGGCAGCGACAGACCGCAACCTGGAGACAGAGGCACGGTTGATGCTCTCCAGGCACGGCATTTACAAAGGTCAATACGCCCAAGCCCTTAAAGAAGCCGAACATGCCCACAAACTAACTGGCAAAACAGGCACTTACGCCGCCGAAAGCCTTCTGCTGGGCGGCACGGCACTGGTCGGCTGCGGACGTTTGGTTGACGCCGAAACGCGCTTGTTAAACGGTTTAAAACTCGAGAAACAAGCAGGTAGCGAAATGTACGGTGAACTTCACAGCGTTTTAAAAGAAGTCTACCGACAACAAGGCAACCTGCCAAAAGCGCTTGAACACGCCAGGGCATCACACGCGGCGTACCAAAAAATTGGCAAGCACGATTCCGAGATCACCATGCTGGCGCAGATTGGGCAGATGCTCGGCGCGGTGGGGCAGTCGGAGCAGGCGCTTGAAATGCTCGAGAGAGCCGTGAAGCAAGCCAGGGAGATGAGGTTTGAACGCGTGCTGGCGTTTGTATTGGTGTTTTACAGCGAGGAGTTGATCCAAAGTGGTGAATTGCTTGAAGCTGAGAAAGTAATTCTTGAAGGATTAGAACTTTCACGCGGCAAGGTTCTCGCACGAGAATGTCAATTCACAAACATGCTGGCTCGAGCCTTGCGAAGAACAACAAGACTCGCAGAAGCTTTAAAGGTAGCCGAAAAAGCCCTAGAGTTAAGTAATAAACTTGGCTTATCTGGACAGCAAATTTTGCAGAATTTGATACTAGCAAGTTTACATCTTGATCTTGAACAAATTGATCTTGCCTTGCCATATTTGGTCATAGCTGAACAATTATTTCATCAGTCTCCACAAACAATGTTTACACTGATCTTTGAGACAATTTCAGCACGTGCCGAATTGACTTCAGGAAAGCATGTTGACGCATTAGAACGTTTACACAAAATCGATTCAGAGTTAAGTAAAGCACCAAATGAGCATCGCTTAATGTATTTTTGCGTTTTAGCTCAGTGTGAAATTTTAAATCAAAATTACCATAAAACTACCAACACTTTAAGTAATATCCCCAAAGAAAGCTGGTTGTACTCTAAAGTTTTAGAATTAAAAACTGAAGAAGCGCTTCAAAAAAAATCAGAAGATTCCAAATTTATCGAAGACAAATTAATTGAAATTCAGGATTATCTAAAAAGTAAAAAATTTATCTCATTGGAAATATTAAAATTGAATCTAATTTTATATTCTGGGTGGATAAAATTGGGAAATGAAACTAAATCTAGCTTTTATGATTCAGAAATTAAAAAAATACAAAAATTACTATTTACTGACAATGAATTCCAAATTCCCCCGAGTTACACACCCTAAAACAAAAATAGAAGTCATCAGGTTTCCCAAATCACTTCTACCCAATTTTATGACTTATTTTGCTTTTCTAAGTCCACCAACACCAGTAATGGCATCCGAAATGCTGGCACTTGCCGAACTTGCGGCAGCAACAGTCAACAGGGCGAGAACAACACAGAGGACTTTGCTCAACTTCTTCATAGAGACCTCATTTCCAGAAAGCACTTTAATTATGTGAATTATTCCTTTACTGGTGCATTCTTTGATAAATTGTACGGGGGGGTATGAGACTTCTGTGAGGAATTCCCAATCTCATTTTTTTACATTTCTCCAACTTGGAACGTTTTTGGAACGCTGCTTTTTCTAAGGTGTCAACTAGGAGAAACCAGCATGGCAAAACCTCAAAATTCACCGCCCGAAATCGTTTTCCAACTCCGTATGAAGCACTCGGTCAGCGATCAAAAATGGCGCGTTATTCTGGAAGGTCCAGAACCCAACAAGCACATCCGTTTTGATGATCTTTGCGAATTAGTGCAGTATTTAAAAGCTTTCAGCCATACCGATAATTCACGTGGTCTACGTTAAATTCTTAAAAAATTCAAGGAGTTGTTTATGAAAAAAATCATGCAGTCAAAACTCGGAATTGCAATTCTCTTTGGTCTTGTTTTAAGCTTCAGCGCCTGCAATCAAAACAATGGCACAGATGATCTCAGCAACGACGATCTGCAAGATTTAGGCTCGAGTGTCATCAGTGAAACCGAAAATGCTGCCTCGAGCACCAGTATTTCTGACGCAATCACTATTGCTGGGGGTTTCAGCATTCCAGTCTCAGAAATCCAAACCCGTTCCAGCCAAACTCGAGCCTTGCCTGCGGGTTGCCTTACCACTACCGGTTCAAACACAGATTCTGATTCTGACGGTGTTCCCGACAGCATCACTTATGTATTCGATGAAGCCAAATGTATTCAAAATGTTCCGCTCATTCGTGGTGGAGGCACACAAACGCTGGGGGGTCAAATCAAACTCGAGGACACCAAGCCAACAACCGCAGATCGCAGTTACCGCCAAACCCTGACCGCCTTAAAGTACGTGCGTGACCCCGCTTTAAAACCAAAATTTACCGAAACTCGAGACGGCACAAGGGAAGTCGCGCAGGCTGGAAACACCTCACTGACGAAAACCCATAACATCACACTGGTTCGGCAGGTTGCTTCCCGTGCGAAAGTGACTTTGGTCAATAAGATGGCGTTCGCCTATCAAGTTTCTGGGGCTGGCACGATTGACCTGAATCAACCGCTTCCTGCGGGAACGTTCACGCTGACTGGCAGCAACGAATTCACGGTTGGCAACAAAATTTCTCGGGTCTTCACCACTTCAACTCAAGCGCCACTGATTTACAACCCGAGTTGCGAATCTCAACGGATTGTTGACGGTGAGTTGCGTTTAACCACACCAAAAACCGAAATCAAAATCGTCTTCCAGGCTTGCGGCACTGATCCTGTGGTATCTCGGGTTTTTTAAATCCCTCGAATGGCAAATTTTAACCTCCCGTTCTGGGAGGTTTTTTGTTTGGAACGCCTTCAGGGTTGCTCGAGGTTTTGTTTGGAACGATTTTGGAACGCCTGATTTTTTAAAGTTTATTCCAAGAGGTTTGAACCACTCGAGCCTCAAAATCTTGCGCGTCTGGCTTGTCCAGTGAAAGGAAACAACCATGAAAAACGCTATTAAACTCGGAGCTGTTCTGACCCTCGCCGCGATGATGGCTGCCTGTAACGCTGGAGGTTCACAGACCACCAACCCAAGCAACGCCGAGGTAAACGCCACCGCCAGCGCCATGACCGATGAACTCGTCAGCTCGAGCAGCCTTGTGACCGTCGAAAACTCCGTCAATTCGCTGAGCTTTGGTGAAAGCACACCGTCAAACTTACGTGCCCGTCCGGCTTGCGTGACCGTCACGCCCTCTCCTCTGGTCGATACCGACGGCGACGGCGTTGCAGATTCGGCAACCTACACGTTTGATTGCGCCAAAGACAGCACGTTTTTCGCGTACACCAAAACAGGCACATTCATCGTGACCGATCCCTCGAGCGACACTGGCGTGTGGGGGTTTGATTCGACCAGCAACCTGACCGAAACGCGCACCA
>JANLWR010000600.1:0-3527 GCA_031364625.1 Deinococcales bacterium
TTGAGCGACAGCGCCGCGTCGCTACTGAAGGTGTCCCCTGCGATTGACCCACTAAACAACTCACCAAAGTGGTTGTGGTTATCTAATGCTGTCTTGAACGCCGTGAAGTTCGCGTTAATCTTGCTCGAGCTGACAACCTCACCGCTTGCAAAGGTATTCGGGATGGTGACAGTAACTGCCAATGCGACTCCGATGGATGCGAATACAAATCCAAATAACAATGCGCGAAGATTAAATTTTCTCATAGCAGTCTCTTTTCTGACGCTTTTCGCGTCTCGAGAATTTTTGGTTTGATTGCGGTTTCGGATCGAGGTCACGGTCCAAAAATGGCTTCGTCAAACTTGCCCTCGTCAAACTTGCCAGCCGTTGGTGGAGGTGGCGTCGCTGCAACTGTGACCGTCGTACTCGAGGTCACTGATCCAGTGGCGTTGGTTGCTGTTAACGTAAAGTTTTTGCTGGCGGTCACGTTCACCACTTTTGATGTGCCCGTGACTGTGCCAACACTTTGGTCTATGGACAACGTAGTCGCTCCAGTCGCTGCCCACGAAAGGGTTACGTCTCCACCACCGACGGGCAGGCTCGAGGGTGTCGCGGTGAACGACGTGATGGTTGGTATGGCAGGTGTCGAACTCGCTGTAACTGTCAGTGCCAATTCTTTTAGGGGAGTAACAAATCCAGGCGCTGTTCCTGTTACGGAAATATTGCTCGAGCCAACTGCTGCGGCATTGGTTGCGGTCACACTCATGGTGCTGGTGTTTCCTGTTGTACTGGCGGGGCTGAAACTGACATTGACCCCTTCTGGGACGCCGCTCGCCGTTAATTGCACTACACCGTCAACTCGTTCTCGGATAATATCAACAGTTACGGTTTGAGCCACCCCATCTTTTTGAATGCTTAAGGTTTTTTGTGCCAATTCCAAATTCAAACTCGAGCATGATCCTGCCATCAAGAGCGGCACGAATGGAATTAAAAACAGCAGGTTGCGCCAGAAACTTCGGTTCATGGTTTTCTTCTTCCATCTCGAGCATTCCCCAATCGCGTGGGGTCTAGGTGTCTTGCCGTTCGGTTAAATCTGTTCATCGTTCCTCCTTTTGAAACTGTTGAACTTTGACGAGGGCGGTTTGACTTGTTACTCGGATGTCGGTTCTGTCAACTTAGCAGTGCCGCTTGCGTCTGACTTCACAATCAGCACGCCGCTCGAGGAACTGCCCGCAATGGTCAGTACATCGGCGGTAATTCCAGGTGCTGGATTGGTAAGACTGACATTCACAGCTTCGGCAAAATTACCAATGCGTTCGAGCTTCACCGCCACTTCAAGGGTCTTGCCTTGAACCACGACGCTCGAGCTTGGGTTCACCAAAACCGTGAAATCTGGTTGTGCGGGACAGGAAAATAAGATTGCTGCGAGCGGAACCAGCGCGAGGTGTTTCCAGAAATGTGCGTTCATGATTTCCTCCAATGCTCTCGAGATACCTCGAGCGATGTGTTCAGGGTGTGAACGGAATCGTGGCGTTGAATTGCGCGTCAAAAGTCACACCGTCCTTTTGGGTGAATGTGCCATTGCCTATAATGGTGACGTTGCCGCCTGAAATTGTGGCTGTGATCGTGCCAGCTTTGGCGAAAATAAGATGGGGATCGGAACCAGTTTTATTCATAATCAATCCACACACATTGATGCTGACTTGGCAGCTTCGGTTGCCGGTCAGTGGCGGCACGAACTGGAATTCAAGCCCACGGTTTCCTTGAAATCCCAGAAAAAGCGTTTGTAGTTGGCTTTTGCTGGTGATTGCCCCTGCCGAGAATGGCTCGAGCGTGACAAATGTTATTCCGCTTGGGTTGGAAAAAGTGGCGTTGATCTGCCCACTTGTGGCGGGTGTGCCACCTCCACCAGGAGGGCAAGCCGTCAGACTGAGGGCAAGCAGCAAGCTCGAGAGGACGAACACGATTTTCGTTTTCATGATTCTTTCTCCTTTGCAACTTCAGGTTGCGTTTCAAGTTCGAGCTGGACGGATTGAAATTGTGTTTTCAGGTATTCCATGACCGCCATCAGGTCTGGAAAGTGTTGGGTTTGGTTGTTCGGTTCGCCTTTTAACGTGGCATGAATTTCGCCTCTGACATCACGCCAGACTTTCAGCACGTACACGTGTCGCTCGAGCACCCTGCACCTCTGATAAGCAGTGTGCGCCAAGCAGCGTCGCAATGTCGTCGCAAAGAATTGGTTGTTCTGGACGGCATATTTACAGCATTGTGAGCAAATCAGACCAGCGTCCGTTGATCGCCGCCCGAATCTCACGGTTGAACCTGAACGCCTCGAGATACGGTGCTCGGTAGGTTTCTGGTAGCACAGCAGCAGTACGCTCGAGAATGGCGTGTGCTCGTTCGAGGGCGGCTCGAGCTTGTTGGTCATGACCCAGCGCATGATGGAGTTGAGCGTTGATCCAAGGCACAGGTTCGGTTGGCAACTCGAACCGAGCATCTTCGGGCAAGGCTGCCAGCGCCTCGTCGGATAACCCGAGTGCCTCCGTAAGCCGTCCTTGGCGGGCGACGGCGAATGCCAGGACGGTCTGACCCAGCACCCAATCTGGTTCGGTGGCTCGTTTGCTGATCTCGAGTTCGGCGCGGGCGTGGTGTTCAGCTTCCTCAAATTGACCCTCGAGCGTGCAGGCGAGCGCAAGCCCGTGGAGCGCCGAGGCTCTGAAGTAAAAATCGCCACTGGGACTGAGGCGTTTGATGATTGTTTCAAAGCAGTTGCGAGCCTCAGTGCCGCGTCCTGCATACGCATGGATCAATCCAACAATCAGTTCAAAGTCGCCATTCAGGGGCAGGTCGAGGCTTTTGACGTAGCGTTCAATCTCTGGCACGATTGCCATTGCCAGATCAAACGCGCCAACTCGGGTGTAGGTGAGCATCAAGTTGTTGCTCGAACCAAAGTACAGCCCTGGGGCGAAAAGACGCATCGCATCAACACGAACTCGCTCGAACTCGAGGATGGCGTCAGCGAAACGTTGCAGACGCAACAAGGTCAACGCATGTGTGTTGGCAAAGGTCAGAGCCTCGTGTGAAGCGACCAGCTCAAGCGCCAGAGATTCACCGGCGACAGCCAAACTCAAGGCTTGCTCGAGCGTACCCACGTGATACGCGTATCGCATCTTGGCATGTAACCATCGCAAGCGTCGAATCAGATTGTCATTTACGAGCGCTTTTGCTCGAGCGAACCAGAGGTCGGCACGTTTTGCATCCCAGTGCTCGAATGCCAGTTCTGCCAGCAGCACTGCGGCTTGAAATGCCTCTTCTGGGCTGTCAGGTTGCGCATAGACCGCCTCGGCAGTTTGAGCGGCATCCTCGAGCGAACCGAGATTCTCGAGCACGTGTACAAGCCTGAGCTTGGCTTTTTGCAACTTGCTTGCCGTGTAATGTTGAACGGCTTGATCGACTTGAATCAGCGATTCAGCCAAACGACCCTGACGGAAATGCAGTTCGTCCCGCAAGTCAGCGTCTTCAAAGTGCAAAGCGGCAAGCCGAGTTAG
>JANLWR010000618.1:0-2114 GCA_031364625.1 Deinococcales bacterium
GCCCAGTTCACTATAGCGTTCTGCCCAAACGTCAACGATCAATTTGATGTGATCCAGTGGCAGGCTTCCGAGGCTGGCTTGGCTGTCTTTGGTAAACACCACGACTTCGCATTTGCCAGTTCCGGCACTGGTCGGCACAATGCTGCTCGGCGGGTTGTGCGCATCAATCGCCAGGCTGGGAAAACGGTTGTCAAAGACCGCAACATCGTAATCTCCCTGCGGAATCTCGGTCGGAAATTCTGGGTTTGTGGTCGGCGCGAGCGGGTTGTACTCTGGCGGCGGCAAAAAGGTGCGGTCATTGCGGTGCGCGGCAAAGGTAATCCATTCGCCCCTGAGTGGATGCCAACGCAAATGCGGGTTGGCGGCGATGGGTTCAATCGAAGGACTGGGCGCAACAATGCCTTCCGAAATCGGGTTTCTCGAGTACAAATGCAGGGCGCGTCCGTCGGGTTTGGTCAGCGATTTTCTGTGCATGACCCCCACTGTACCGTGTTTTTGACTTCATCGGTTCGCAAATACGTTGACGCGCTTCTTGACCCTGAAAGCAGCACCTGACGGGCTTGGGTCGCTCCGCGCTCTCACTTCTTTGCAAACCGATGTTTGTTGCGACTCCCTTTGGTCGCCAATGTTCGCCGCTTCGCGTCAAACATTGTGCAAGATATTTTGTGATCTCGAGCAGGACTTTCTCAGGTTTGGCTTGTATAATTGCCACGTGAAATTGCCGTTCAGACCCAATTGGTTGCTGCGCCTTCTGGCGCTTTTAGCCATCACGGTGTCTGGCGGGGCGCTCGCCAATCAATACTTTTTGAGGCTCGAGCAAGCTCCCAAACTGGCAAAACCGCACGACCAGAAACAAACTCCTGCCAAACCAACGGCGGCACTCTTCGAGCAGAAAAAACTCGAGCAGCCAGTATTTGCTGATCTCGCCTCGGCTGCAGCTTTGGTTTTTGTTTTAAAGCCTAAACTCGAGCCTTACAAATTTTTTGCAATACAACTTGTTCAGCTTGCCATTGTTTCATTTAATTCCGAGGTTTCTCGAGCGCCACCGATTGCCTGAATTCGGTTTTTGGAATCTCGAGTGTAGCTCGAGATCAGAATTCACGCAGCGAAACGCATTGTATTTGCGTTCGAGAAATTTGGAGTTTTTTCATGTCAGAAGAAAACAATTCAATTCCAACACCATCAAATCTGAGCAGCGACGTTCAAAAAGCTGTGCCTGTGCTTGTCAAGAAAGAACCAGCCAAAACTTTTGGCACTTACTTTTGGAAAGAATGGGTTCGTCCAATTGGCGAAGCCGTCATTATTGCGCTTGTTATCACCACATTTTTATTCACCACCGTTGCCATTCAGGGCATGAGCGACATGCCAACCGTCAAAGACGGCGAACGGGTGTTCGTTCCCAAATACGAAACCTGGTTGGGTAAATTGGGCATCATGAGCTTCAAACGCGGCGATCTGGTGGTGCTCAAACCACCAACCGACGCGCCGCAAAGCACCCGTCCGCTTCCAGTGGTCGATAAAATCTTCGAGATGCTGCGTTCGACCCCGCTGGTCAAATATGTTCCAAGCACCCCAACCTACCGCCCGTATTTCATCAAACGAATCGTGGCAATCGGTGGAGACGTGGTGAAGCTCGAGAACGGCAAATTGACGGTCAACGGCACCAAAATCAACGAAACCCACAACATTCCGTACTGGCAATCTGAGGATAATTTTGATGACTCCTCGTATCTTGCCAACAGCAAGAGCTGGCCATTTAGAAAAGATGGCGGCAACAAGGTCGAATTTACCATTCCCAAAAACCAGTATTTTGTCATGGGTGACAACCGCAGCCCCGGCGGCTCTGAAGACTCGAGGGTCTTTGGTCCTGTGACCGCCGATGAATTCAGTGGTCGCGCCACGTTTGTCTGGTGGCCACTGGTGACTCGAGATGAAAAAACGGGTCAGGTGAGTTTGAACATGCGCACCTTGCCACGTCCTGAAGCCTTTGTCGCTTTAAACGCAGGCAAACCACAACCAATCATGCCTGTGGTCAAAGTCAAACCAGCCGCAGTGACCACCCCAACCTTGCCAAGCACAACCCCTTCACTGCCAAGTTCCGTTCCAGGTTCTCG